>JANWJE010000092.1 GCA_025451995.1 Parachlamydiaceae bacterium
AAGCCCCGGGGTTGAGAGATCGTAAGAGGCATTGTATTGAATTAATACTATGCCTCTTACGATCGCTCAACCGCGGGAGCTTTCAAGCTAGCCCAAAATTCCAATATTCAACTGGAAGCAGTATATATCATTAATGGTAACTAAAAATGATGTTTATTTCACTTAAATTCGATAGAATTTAATATGGTTAGTGGTGATTTCCATTCCAAAATCTTTTCAAGACAAACCAGTAGCCGACAGTCAAAACAATGGCAATTGCGATGATTATTAAGACAATAAACGTATATCGATGGAAATATGTCGCCAACAAATGAAAATTATTTCCAAAAGTATATCCCAATGTAAAGAGTGTGGAGGTGGAAATCAAGCAGGCGGTTCCATCCCGAAGGAGATAGAGGGGAAAGGGCATTTTAGTAAGTCCTGAAGACAAAAAAAGGGCATTTCTGACACCTCCTGGACAAAATCGACCGATGATGAATGTGAAAACGCCATACTTAGCTAAATAGCTGCGTATAACATTGAGTCGATGGGGCGTTAAAATTTTTTTAAACCCATGCATGATATACAGTTTTTCACCTAATATTCTCCCTATCCAATAGGTTTCCATGGCACCTAAATAACTCCCAAAAAAAGACCAAAAATAAAGTTGCAGATAATGTTCGGGAAGACAGGTGCTGGCAATTGCCCCGCCGCAAATTAAAAGAATATCTTCGCTTATTGGGAGACAAAAACCGCTTAATAGAAGGAGAGAGGTGATAATCCAGGGAGCATAATGGGCATGCTCGCATAGATATCTAAAAAACACTTCTAAGTTGATGAAAGCTAAGCTGGTGAAAGCCATTAGAGATTCATTTAACTCGAAACTGGTTAACTAGAAACCGGGAGCGATGCTAGATCTGGACTTTTCATCATCACCCCTCCATGGAGTTCTACAATATTTGTGGGAGTTGCAATGACAGCTCCTGCATCCTCTACAATATCTGCAATCTTCAATAGAAGTTCTTGTTTAATACTGTACGAGCGTTCATTAGCATTCATTGAAAGATAGGCTGAAATTTCAATATCTAAAGCAGATGCGCCGAAGCTTTTGAAAAAAACTTCAATGGGGAGTTGCCGATCAATGGACGAATGATTGATAAACATTTGCTTAATCCCTTCAATAATGGGTGTAATCGCTTTAATATCTTTATAACGCAAGCCAATCGTGTGATGAAATCTTTCATGGCTCATTCTTGAAGGTGTAATCACGATGGTTTGTGTAAAAACAGAATTGGGGACATAGATGGGCCTTTTATCAAAACTTCTAATGCGAGTTAAATACCATCCGATTTCTTCTATATGCCCTTCGATCTGTCTTTCAGGTAAATTCACCCATTCGCCGATCGAAAATGGCTGGGTAATATAGACCATTAATCCGCCGAAAAAATTTGAAATGACTTGTTGCGATGCGAAAGCTAAAGCAAGTCCTCCAATCCCTCCAAACGCGATAAGGGTATGCATATTTCTTCCAGTGACATCCATGAGGAGAAACAAGGTAATAAAAATGACGCTGACCGTCGCCATTTTGCTAATTAAATCGAGTTTGCTAGGTGTGAGTGATATCTGGTGGTTTTTGCTCATTTCCATCATGTTATGAACAACCTGAGTATTCCATCGCAGAAGGAACCAGCCAAAAGCCAAAACAGACCCTACACTTATAAGAAGATGCATGTTGCTAAAATGCACTTCGAATAAACTGAAAATGAGTGTATCGCTTGCGCATATTGCTGCAACATACCAAACAAAAAAACTTAAAGGGACATTCAAAGCGGTGACAAGGCTTAAAGCCCAAATTTTATTATGCTTTTGAAAGCGCCCTTTTAAATTGAGTAAAAGAGCGCGTACTGCAAAATTGAAAATAAAAACGAAGACAACAATTCCAATGATTTGAGCAAATGAACCATAATCTCCCTCGAGAATTTTATCGCACATTTGTAAAATTGAATAAGGGATCGGTTGATTGTCTTTCATTATGGGTGTTCCTTCATCATTAATGCATCGCCCTTTCTTTCATCCCAAGCTTTTTTGAGTTGATGCATTTTCTTATTCGAAATTCCTCCTAAAAACTCCATTGCTTTTAGCAAGCGGACACGCGTTCTATCTTTGCCTAAAATGCCGACTGAGTCGAACAGAGGAGGGCCTTGAGTTTTTCCCATTATACTGCCAAATAAAAGGGGCATAATGATTTTTTTATGGTTAATATTGAAAACTTCAGCCACTTCTCTCGATGCCTGGTTAAGACCTGACCCCCCCCAATTTTCTAATTCATCGAGCCGCCAAATGATTGCTTGAAGGAGATAGCAGCGTTGCTCTTTTGATAATTCTTTTACTTCGAATAGCTGATCATTGTAGCGGATATGATTGATGAAGAGAAAATCAAATAAATCCATAAAATCGCCAAAAGTCTTGATTCTAGAATGGCAAAGGGGCATTAATTTTTCCATAAACGCATCATTAAAACTCCATTCTTTTAAGCGGCTCCAGAGCTTATCTACGGGAATATTTTTAATTAAATATTGTTGATTGACCCAGTCGAGTTTTTGGACATCAAAAACCGCTCCGGAAACCCCAATTCTTTTATAGTCGAATTCTTTAACAATTTCATTGTAAGCATAAATCTCACGGTCGCCAACCATGCTGTAGCCCATCAATGTTAAAAAATTGATAAATGCTTCCGGAAGATACCCGCTGTCCCTATAAAAGAAAATAGAAGTAGGGTTCTTCCTTTTAGATAATTTTTTTCCATCTCTGCCCAAAAGAAGGGGCATATGCATAAAAACCGGAGGTGTCCAATCAAAGGACTCATAAAGCAAGATATGTTTAGGTGTGGAACTCATCCATTCGTCACCTCTAATCACATGAGTGATGTACATGAGGTGATCATCCACAACATTTGCGAGATGGTACGTTGGAAATCCATCTGATTTAAGCAACACCTGATCATCAATATCTGCCCAAGGGAAAGACATTCTCCCTTTAATGGCATCTTCATAGATACATTCACCTGTCATTGGAACTTTGAGCCGGATCACAAAGGGAAGATTTTTTTGCTCCCTTTCGTCAATTTCTTTGGGTGTTAGATGCCTGCATCTGCGATCATAACCTTGTCTACCCCCTTGTTTTGAGGCAATTTCACGCATTTCATCAAGTTCATCTGCCGTACAAAAGCATTTGTAGGCTTTTCCTTTTTCTAATAAAGTCTCTGCATAGTCTTTATAGATTCCAAAACGCTCGGATTGACGGTAAGGACCATAAGGACCCCCAACATCCGGCCCCTCGTCCCATTCAATTCCGCACCATTTTAATGCCGTATAAATATTTTGTTCATATTCAGGCCGGCTCCGGGTTCTGTCGGTATCTTCAATTCTTAGGATAAATTTACCTTGGGTGTGATGAGCAAAAATCATATTAAAAAGAGCCATATAAGCTGTCCCTACATGGGGGTCTCCTGTGGGAGAGGGGGCGATACGAACGCGAACTGACATCTTAACTATTCCTTGTTTTTAAAATTACTCACTCAGAGTGAATATCTCTTTTGTTCTATGAAAAAATATCCCTTGCTCATCCATCATGAGAATAAGATCTTTCATAATATTATAAGACTCTTCTAACTGAAGATCATTCTGACCAAAATTTTCACTTTGATCATCCTCATCCTTTTTTTTAATTTCTTTTAATAAATTTTGAAAATTGCGATTTTGATCCAGTCTATTGAGAGTGTTGGATCGCAACTTTTCAAGATAGGGATGCAAAGTATCTAATCTTTCTTGCATCCCAAACTTATATAGTTTCTTTACTTTTTCACGCTGTAAAAAAGGAACATCTGTCAAATCATCATCAAAATTAGAGCGGATACTGTCATTTTCCAAAGGATATTTAGAAAAACGCTCGCCCACTTCTGATTCAGAAAGAGGCCCTTTAACGAGAATATCTCCTTGGACTCCTGTAAGTTGAGGTGTTCGACCGGAGACGGTATAGTATCTGCCTCGTGTGACCTTGTATTCTCCTTGTGGATCAACTTGTTCAGTTTCGTTTGTCCCTAGGGTAAATGTTTGATAGGAACCCTTTCCGAAGGTGTGATCATCTCCCACAATGATTGCTCGTCCATAATCTTGAAGAGTTTGCGCTACAATTTCTGAAGCTGAAGCGCTCATCCGATTCACCAATATAATTAGAGGACCATCCCAGGCAACAGCTCCGTCGAGATGGCGTAGGTGTTGAATTTTTCCACTTTCATCTTTAATCGATACTACGACACCTTTTGAAATGAATAGTCCAGTCACAGCAACTGCTTGTGAAAGGAGTCCTCCCGAATTAAAACGGAGATCTAATATTAAACCCTCTAAAGGATGTTCCTTTTTTAATTTATTAATTTCTTTTTCAAGATCTAATGCAGAAGAGCTATCCCTATCTTGATAAAAAGAATAAAGTTTTAAATAGCCGATCACTCCATTTCCATAGGGTTCGTAAGTGCTTTTATAGCGGCTTTCCTTCAAAACGACTTCACCCCTCATAATAGTGACGTCTAATTTTTGCTCATTTAAAAGTCCCAGTTCATCTTTTGTTTCTCTTATGACAGTCAAGACAACAGGAGTATTGGCCTCGCCTCTAATGAGATCAACAGCATCTGTGATATCCATGCCAACAACAGGTTCGCCATTCACTGCGACGATTAGATCTTTTATTTTAAGTTGCTTATTGAGAGCTGCCGGGCCCCCTTCAACAATTTTGATGACGGAAAAACCATTGATGTCATCGCGTAATTGTGCACCAATCCCATACAGTTTCTGTTGGACAGAAATCATAAATTGAGTCGCTTCAGCCGGTGTAAAATAGGCTGTATGTGCATCCATAGAGGATGCCGTCGCTTTCAAAATTTCTGATAAAATAAGTTTTTGTCTCTCTCTTGGATCCTGGATAGACATCTCTTCTTCATATTTCGCTTGCCTCTTAGCAATTCTTTGCATGGATTTTTCTCGCATGTCTTCTGAAAGTTTAGAGGCAGCTTCAACCTGTAATGCGCGGATTCGCAATAATCGATTGCCGAGAGCCTCTTCATTTTTCGTCCATGCCATATCTTTAAATTCATTCGCTTTTACATGGGTTGGAAGAATATTGAAATCGAGTTTTTTTTCTATGGAATGCCTTCTTTCAATGGCATTAAGGAATTGCTGATGAATAGCAAAAAAAATATCGAAATGGCTGTTATTAAAGTCATCGATTGTTTTTTGGAGCGTTGAAGAATTAGCATGAATCCAAGGATCGATATCTTGTTCAATAAAATAGGTTTTATTAGGATCTAAATTTTCTATAAAGTTACTTAACATTCTTTGAGTCAAGATA
The DNA here is from genome assembly GCA_025451995.1 of Parachlamydiaceae bacterium. Classification (GTDB taxonomy): domain Bacteria; phylum Chlamydiota; class Chlamydiia; order Chlamydiales; family Parachlamydiaceae; genus JANWJE01. The sequence goes on from JANWJE010000092.1 coordinate 5,383, forward strand.
GGAGTCAATACCTTATGCGAAGCGTGGGCCTTCATGATTTCATTTGTTTTGTTGGTGATATCTTGCGGCACCAAATCGGGAAGTTTACAATCAATTGAGAAACAAACAAAGGAAAAGCAAATAAGGAGAATTTTAAGCATTAAAATTTATAACCTCTCTTAAAGAATAGATATTAATATACATTAATAGTGCATATCTGTGAATATCTTTTCAAAAACTTTACAAAATTTAAAAAAAAGCTTGCTTAGTAAAATATATTTTTTGTAAAATGTTTCTCACTTAGCTATGAAATGATTTAATCTACTGCTTCTAATTTTCTTTGTTATTTTACTAAAATCTGCATTTTTAATCGTTATAATAAATATAAAAAAATTGCTTGATTTAAATTAGTTGTTATGTAAAAATTATATTTCATTAACATAAAAATTAAAATTTATTAACAAAATATATTTTTTCTTTTAAATGAAAAAATGTGGAGGGAATCATGAACCAAAATAAAACAGATGATAAGAAAGTAGTTTCAATTACAGAAGCTGCAAAATTAAATAATGTAACTAGACAAGCTATCTATGTTGCTATTAAATTAAACAAACTAAAAGCTACTAAAGAAACGACTCGTTGGACAATTAATCTCAACGATCTTGAAGATTATCGCCAACAGAAATATTCTCGCACGAAGTCTGTTTTTGCTGGAGAGCTATTATTTGATAATAATAAGGGATATTTCTCTGTTAACCAAGTCGCTGAGATGTTAAGCGTTCCTGCTCAAAAAATCTACTATGCTACACGGATTGGTTTGTTAAAAGCTCACCGTAAAGGGGCTGCTTGGGTGATTCATTCCGATGATCTCAAAGAATATCAAGAAAAATATGTTCAAAAGAAAAATCGAAGACGCCAAGCGAGCTAAGTACTGCTTCCGTTGAAACGGAAGTTCCACTTTTTGACGTCGTTCACCTTTTCGGTCAATTTTTCTAGCGTGAGTTTATTTCGCAAAGCAAAATAAACTCACGTTAGAGCAATATTATTTTTTCTTCTTAATCTTTGCCACAGCAGCTTTTGAAATGCTTCCATTTTTTGCGTAAGCGACGACATAATATTTTGTTTGTTTCTTGGGCGCAGCTTCTGCGAAGGTATAATTATTCTTTCCTGTTTTTGGAATTTGAATAATCAGTTGTTTTAGTTTTTTGTCACGGTAAATCGAAAAACCAGCTGCTTTTGGCCCATGCTTGGCTTCTTTCCATTTAATCACATTAAAATCTAATAACCAAATTTTGAAATTGTTTCGGTATAAGCTCTCACTGATACAAGCTCCGCTTTAAGCTGCAGGTGCAGATTGGTTTTTTTTGATTTCTTCCCCTTCCTCTAAAATTTTAAAATCGACAATCAGCAACTGAATGCTTGATTTATTGATCTGGGGCCTAAAGGCAATTCTTAACTTTAGATTTTTTCTTCTCAATTTATGAGACTGGGAAGCGCGCCCTAAGGCAACTCCTTCAAGAACTCTGTCCCCTTGCTCTAAATACATTTTAAGATGTGTTTTCCCTACGATTTTTGGAGGCCACGTTTGCAATGCATCGCAATAAAGTATAGGTTGAGGGTTTTCATTTCCGTAAGGTTCAAGAAGCCTTGCTGACTCCATAAAATCAAAGGTTAAATCGTTGAAGCAAATTTCAGAATCGAGTTGAAGTTTGCTCATCACATCAAATTCTTTTAATTGTTGATTTGCGGAATTTATAAATCTTTTCTTGAATTCGTCGATAAATTCTTCTTTAATAGTTAAACCGGCAGCAAAATCATGGCCTCCAAAATTTAACAAAATATCCGAACACTCTTTTAAAGTTGGAAGAAGTGGAAATTCCGGGATGGATCTGACCGACCCCTTCCCAATTCCCTTATCGATAGTCAACATGACAGTTGGACGATTGTATTGTTTTGAAATGCGTGTTGAAATGATAGCGATGACGCCGGGATGCCATTTATCAGAGATCATTACAATAGCTTTATTGGTTAATATCTCCGGATTTTCCAGAATCGTTGAGTCGACATCTACAGACATCGTTCTCTCAATTTTTTGCCTTTCTATATTATTTAAATCTAATTCTAAAGCCATTTTTTCTGCTAATTCAGCATTTTTTACAAGCAACATCTGGACCCCTTTTCTCGGATCGTCAATACGGCCCAAGCTATTAAGCCGCGGGGCAATTTTCGATGCCACTGTAAATGTCGTGAGATCGTTGAGGTCGACATCGCATAATGAAAAAAGTTTGGATAATCCCATTCTTTTCCCTTTGCGCAGCTGTCGTAATCCATAGCGTACTAAGATGCGGTTTTCGGTATCAGAAAGGGAGCCCATATCTGAAATTGTCCCAAGCGCTACTAAATCCAGATAACGCTTAAGATCAATTTTTTTGTTTGCGATTTTTCCTTCAGCAGTCAATTGATTGGTAATTCCATGCGCCAGTTTAAATGCTACACCTACGCCTGTTAAATCCCTGTTTGGGTAAGAATTATTCACTAACTTGGGGTTCAATGTTGCAACACAATGAGGGATTTTATCGGTGGGTTCATGGTGGTCGGTAATGATGACATCGACATTTTGGGCCGCTACCTTTGCAATCTCTGCAGCAGCAGTGATCCCGCAATCTACAGTGATAAGCAATTTGCATTCATTCATTAATGCGTATTCTAGGGCCTCGACAATTAAACTTTGTCTGAGAGGACCTCGATTTGAAACATAAAAAAAGACGTTTGCTCCCACATCTTGCAAAAATTCAGTGAGCAAAGTTGTCCCTGTCATCCCATCGACATCATTATCGCCATAAATTAAGATATTTTCTTTATCTTTGATCGCCTTGCACACGCGCTCAACAGCTTGCGGCATTTCTGCCATTAAAAAAGGATCGTGCAGCTCTGGGAGTTTAGCGTAAAGGTAATCATGAATTTGTTCAAATGAGGTAAATCCTCTGGACACGAGAATTTGGGCTATGACTGGGTGAATCTTAAATTCTTTAATAATACTTTCTTTTAATATGTCATTATTGATGGGATAAACCCAAATTGGTTCCTCTTGACAAGTGACTGTCGAATGCATTTAATTCTCGCTCCGTTTATGTCAGATAGCACGTACACTGTAAAATTAAATTGATTGTTTTGGCTGCGTCAAAGCCCCGGGGTTGAAAGATCGTAAGAGGCATTGTATTGATCTTATACTATGCCTCTTACGATCTTTCAACCGCGGGAGCTTTCACGCAAGCCAAAACCATCAATTTAATCTTTACAGTGTACTAGGTAGGTGAAAAAAAAAGACTTACATTCGTGCTCATGCCCGTGTCCATGCCCGTGCCCGAAAATCGGACAAATTCGGGCAGGGGCCACAGGCAAAGGCACGTATGATAATTTATTAGACCCCTTTCGAAACTCCATTTACTTGATAAAAAGAATTTTTTTGGTGTCTTTATTGCCAAATTTTTAACTCAATATGCTCTCAAAATTTGGTAATAAATCCATTCAAAAATCTTGTCTTTTCTCAAGCAAAGCGAGTTTCGAAAGAGGTCTATTTAAGCAATCTTTTTTTATACCTCAATACATCCAATTTTTAAAAATCAAAGAGGAATATATATTAATCATGTATTTTATCGTTTATTTCCTCAAAGTCAAGATGTTTTTAGTTCGTCGTTGTTTCTTTTTTCTTGATTTTTAGTGATACCCGCTTAATAATTTAAGTTTTTGAAAACATTTTACCAAAAATTTGAGGTTTTATATGTCGCAAGGTGCCCAACAAGAATTTGGGAAATGGCGCTCTTTTTTATGGCCTGTATATACTTATGAGCTAAAAAAATTGCTTCCCATGTTCTTCATGTTTTTTTGTATTTCCTTTAACTATACAATTCTAAGAGATACAAAAGATACCTTAATTGTCACTGCTGCCGGTGCAGAAGCGATTCCATTTCTGAAATCCTTTGGTGTCGTTCCCGCAGCTATTCTATTTATGATCATTTACGCAAAGTTAAGTAACGTCCTTTCAAGAGAAAACTTATTCTATGTGACACTTTTCCCCTTTATTATTTTCTTTGGCTTATTTGCTTTTGTCATGTATCCGGCAAGAGAAGCTTTACTTCCAACAGAATCGGCAGATGCTCTAAGAGCGTATCTTCCGGGTGGTTGGATTGGTTTAGCTGCTGCTTACCATAACTGGATGTATTCTCTATTTTATATTTTAGCAGAACTGTGGGGTAGCGTTGTTCTTTCCCTTTTATTTTGGGGATTTGCTAACCAAATCACACGCGTAACAGAAGCTAAACGTTTTTATAGCTTATTTGGCTTGGGTGCTAACATTGCATTGTTAGTGTCTGGTCCTGCAATTATTTATGTTTCAGACATTCGAAAAAAACTTCCTGCAAATGTCGATGCATGGCAGGTTTCATTAAATTATTTGATGGGTATGGTTGTAGTCGCCGGGATTGCGATTATGATTACTTATTGGTGGATCAATCGCAATATTTTGACCGATGTCAGATATTATGATCCAAATCAAGAAAAAGGACCTAAGAAGAAAAAAGCGAAGATGTCTTTGGGCGAAAGCTTTAAATTCATATTCACTTCCAAATACATTCTTTGCTTGGCAATTCTTGTGATCGCCTATGGAATTTCCATTAATTTAGTTGAAGTCACTTGGAAAAGCCAGGTCAAGCTGCAATATCCTAACTATAATGATTACAGTACATTTATGGGATATTTTTCGACCTTTACAGGGTTTGTCACTATCTTGATGATGCTTTTCGTCGGTGGTAACGTTATCCGGCATAAGGGTTGGGGTTTTGCCGCGCTCATTACACCTGTCGTTCTTTTGATTACAGGGATTGCATTCTTTGGATTCGTCATATTTAGAGATAATATGGCTGGATGGATTGCATCTATAGGTTCAACACCGCTGTTCTTAGCGGTTATTTTTGGCGCCGCTCAAAATATTATGAGTAAATCAGCAAAATACTCATTATTTGATCCGACAAAAGAAATGGCATACATCCCACTCGATGACGACTCTAAAGTTAAGGGGAAAGCAGCAGTGGACGTTGTTGGTGCGCGTTTAGGAAAATCAGGAGGCTCGATTATCCAATTAGGTCTTTTGACTTTAGGATCGCTTGCAGCAATAACTCCATATATTGGTGTTATCCTCATGTTTATCATAGCAGCATGGATCGTCGCTGCAACTTCACTGAATAAACAATTCTTGAAGTTGACAACCGAGCCAACTCAACCTGATAACGCTGATAAAGCACCTGCTTCAGTGTAAGGCGGATAAAAGGACAGTAAGGACATTAAGGACAATAACGACATTAAAGACAATAGAATGACTATTGGCTAAAATGAAGTTAATGACCCCTTTTGTCCTTATTGTCGTTTTTGTCATTATTGTTCTTATTGTCGTAAATGTTTAGCCCCCGTTTAACCTCCTTTTCTCCTCAATATTTTTGACTAGACAGAATGCATAAAATTTTGTTATGCTCTCCGTTTCATTTATTCATCATTAGAAGGAAACGTGACATTATGGAAAAACAGAAGCGTTGGCAATTTTACCTGATCGTTGCCGTTTTAGTAATCACGCTTTACAACATACTCCCTACTATTTTCTACTATTCTAAGCCTCTTAAATCACCCATTGAAGCGAGTAGGGCGGAGAATGTTGCTCTTGCCGCTATAGACCGTGTCAACCAGCTTGAAGAAGATTCTAAGGAATGGTTAATGTCATTCAGTCGGTTGCTTGGTTTAAAACCGGTTTCAATCGATCTAGTCAACTCAAATGCTGGTTTAATGCAAGTCACATTTAAAAATAATGATGATGCAGCAATGTTTAAAAGATTTTTGCCAAGAGCCGGCGCTTTGATTTCTTTTGTCCCTGCTGAGTTGGAGCTCAACGCTCAATCGGCTTCGACTGACAATGCTCAAGTTCTTGTTCAAAGAAATGTTTCTGTTCAATTAGATGAAAGTGAAATCGATAAACTCTTTCAATTTGCGCCAAAATATAAACAGAATAATCAAATTTCAGATCTCTATAGAGAAATCGTTTACGATAGAGCTTCTCAAATTGCATTAGCGATTGGAGGACCGAGTCGCCAAGCGATAGAAATGAAAGCGATTGCTGAAGATAAAGATAGTCAATTGCAGGAAGCAGCGATTATTTTAGCAAAACAAATGATCGATATTGAAAATGCTTTAGGAAAAAGCAACCCAATAGTGAAGCGTTACGATGCGAGTTTTTCTCAGATTGACAACGTAGATTCAGCTAAAGAATTAAAAAAATTTATTTCTCGTTTAGAAGAATTAAATAAGAAATTGAAAACAGATCGTGAACATTTACAGAAAAAAAACGATCTTTCCCCTGCGGACGAACAAGAGCTCGCTGTTGTTAATAATCAGGTCCAAGCATTAGATGGTGCTCTTGCTCTGATGAAAAAAAATAGTTCAGAGTTTGAAAAGGGTAAAAGACCATTAACATTCGAAGATATCCAAAAACTTTTGGCGAAGGGGGAAGGGCAGGGATTCGTTCAAACATTGGATTTAGAGGGGTATCATCCCTTTATTAAAGGGTTATCAATCCATTGGGATAGCAGTCAAATTAAAATAGAATTGTATGACGATGTTCTGAAGCTTCGCTCAAGAGAAGGTAAAACAGAAAAAGAAGCATATATTAAAGAAAAAATGAATCAATTCGTGATCAACGATATCGCTTCTATTTCTCGTACTACAGATGAAACTTTTAAGCCAAGTGATGATGCATTTATTGTCAATCTTGATACATTAACAAATAGCAATAGCTATTTGATGCTAAACTTAGGCTACTTAGCTCAAAAAAGAGGGCAGCAAGTCTTAGATCAACTCCTTCTTTCATGGGTGCCAACAGCAACTGATTTTGTGAGAGAAAGTTATCCTATCCGTTCTTATGATGATTATAAACTAGCAAAGAGTGAAGATCAAAAATTAGGTCTCGTTGTCTATGCCCCTGCAACCTATACAACGACCCCCATTCAAGGGTTTAGAAATAATTCGATCTATGTTATCGCAAAGGGAATGGATGTCATTGCACAAAAGGTAAAAGAGGCGCCTGAGGCGGAAGAAAATCAGATTTTAAGTCAGGATTTTAACCAGTTAAGCACTGTTTTACGGCAGATGGGCTTTATCGGATATTCTGGAAGCGCTTTTGGTTTACCTAAAGAATTCAGCAAAGATTTTATTTTTGAATTAAATGATTATTATAGCAGTCTGCTCAAGACAACGAGAGAAAATTTTGTCACAAAAGGGAGTAAGCGATTTGCTATCTTAGATTTTTCCGATGTCGAGCAGCGCATTTTAACTGTGAATCAAATTGAAGATCGCATTCAAGAGGACTTGCTCAAATGGAAAGAGGCTTATCTAGCAGCCCAAGTCGATTTAAATGCCACAAATCGCTATACCGTCCCTGCACCTACAAAAAATGTGTTTTGGGAAAATGTAAAACTCAGTGCAAAAAAATATTTTAGAGGCGATGATCGCAAAATTTTGAAATGGGGTCTTGATCTTTCAGGTGGAAAGACAGTGCGCATTGCATTACAAGATCAAAATGGGCGACCTGTTAAAAACCCGGATGATCTCAATCAAGCGGTCAACGAGTTATATAACCGAATTAACAAAATGGGTGTTGCGGAACGAACAATCCGTATTGAAAATTCAAATATCCTCCTTGATTTCCCTGGCTCTCAAAATTTATCTGCTTCTGAGTTAGTCAAAGCGTCTGCAATGTATTTTCATATTGTCAATGAGAAATTTGGCCCCCTCAATCCATCACTTGCATCATCGGTGAATCAGTTCCTTCAAGATATCTGGAACGAAGCGGTCGTGACAAATCGAAAAGATATCGAATCTATTAATGAAATCGCTTGGCAACATTTAGGTGCAGACACAGCATTTACAGGCGATTTAAGACCGAGAAGCGATAACGCAAAGCTCCTCTTCGATTCAGGACTGCGTTTTGCAAATCCAAAAGATCGCACTGCAAGTTCGGCCTATAACGACACTTTATCATCGATTGCGATCTATAGAGGCGATGAAGCCACTGAGTGGGATAACCAAACGCACCCCTTAATGGTTGTGTTTCATAACTATGCATTAGAAGGGTCTAGCCTCGAAAATATCCAAGCCGGCTATGACAGCACACAAGGAAACATCTTGACATTTGGGGTGAAACGGTCCTACGAAGGATCTCAAGATAGGGGAACGGGCAGTCCAAGAGAAGATTTCAATGTATGGACATCACAATTTGCAGAAGATAAAATCGCGGGAACACCAAAAGAAATGTTTTCTCGTGGACGTGGGTGGCGGATGGCTGTGATCTTAAACGGCAGCATCATCACTTCTCCTGTTTTAAATTCAGCTCTACGAGATGGAGGCACAATTAGCGGCCGTTTTTCTCAGCGTGAAGTCAATCAACTGGCAGCTGATTTGAAAGCCGGTTCTTTAAGCTTTACTCCAAAAATTTTATCCGAAGAAAATGTCAGTCCGGAACTTGGGTTAGAAGAGCGTATGAAAGGCATGATCGCATCGATCGTTGCTCTTGTCTTAGTCGTTGTCGCAATGGTTGGATATTATCGATTCGCTGGTATCGTTGCCTCTTGCGCTGTACTTTTGAACATTTTCATTATGTGGGGAGTTCTCCAAAATTTAGGTGCTGCTTTAACTTTGCCGGGAATAGCCGGAATTGTATTGACTATAGGGATGGCAGTCGATGCTAACGTCCTTGTTTTTGAAAGAGTGCGTGAAGAGTTCAAAATATCAGGGCGAATTGCCGCAGCTCTCCAAGCGGGTTACCGCAAAGCCTTTTCTGCGATTATCGACTCAAACATTACAACGATCATCGCCGCTATTATCCTGATTCAATTCGATTCAGGACCCATCAAAGGATTTGCCGTTACATTAATTATCGGGATTATTTCCTCAATGTTTACAGCACTCTTTATGACCCGTTATTTCTTTGCTGGATGGGTTCGAAATCCTGAAAACAAACAACTGAAGATGGCGCAGTTTTTGAAAGAAACACACTATGACTTCTTGGGTCAAGCGAAGAAAGCGATTATCATCTCTTTGATCGTCATGGCAGTGGGAACATTTTTCCTTGTAGAAGAGCGAAAAACCATTTTAGGTATGGATTTTACAGGGGGATACTCTCTTACAGTTGATCTGGCAGAAAAGCCAAATCATCCTAATTACCGCTTAGAAGCTATGAATGCCTTTTTAGATCATGGAGCATCTCGCTTAGATTTTGAAGTGAGAGAGTTAAGCCGTCCAAATCAATTGCGCTTTCAATTCGGTACAAGCATGGATGAAAAGGGGCACCCCTTTTATCAAATGCCAGAAGTGAGCAGCAATGATGGCTCCTATGCCTACGAATACCAATCTGATCCTCGATTAAATTGGGTTGTAAATACATTGCAAGCGGAGAATCTAAATATTGATCCAACAGAGCTTCCAGATTTGCAAAAAAACTGGACGATTATGAGTGGTCAACTCTCGGATGCAATGCGCAATAATGCTCTATTAGCGCTGGGCGCTGCATTGATCGCGATTTTGATCTACATTACATTCCGGTTTGAATTTAAATTTGCGATTGGCGCAGTTGCTGGGCTTATCCACGACGTTATCATCACGCTAGGTATCTTGGCCCTATTCCATGCATTGGGTTTTTCAGTGCATATCGATCTACAAGTCATCGGTGCGATCATGACGATTATTGGCTACTCCCTAAACGATACCATTATTGTTTTTGATCGTATCAGAGAAGATATTCACTTAATGAAGAGAGCTAAATTCAAAGACATTATCAATCATGCCTTGAATGTCACCTTAAGTCGTACAATTATGACTTCCGGAACGACATTGCTGGTATTATTCACTCTTGTGTTGCTAGGTGGGCAGTCGATATTTGCATTCTCCCTGGTAATGACAATAGGGGTCTTGATCGGAACATTGTCTTCTCTCTTTATAGCTTCCCCAGTCATGCTCTACTTCCACAATCGCGAAATTGCAGAGCCAAATGGTGAGTCAGCAATAAGAGGTGCGTAATCAGGCCGTCTCGGCCTTGCCTCCCTTGCGCCTCTGGACCTATCGGGTTCAGAGGTGTACATAATCTTAATCTCGATCTTGATCTTAATCTTGCCTTTCTTCAAATCCACAGTATTCGAGACTCTTGTTTGTATACATACCTCTCGTGATTCAAAATGTTGTCTTATTCAGAAAATTCCATCTCAAAGCAAAAATTAACGATGGTAGCGATATAACGATATAATGATTGAGCAAAAAAGGCTGTGTTTTAAACCAAAACGCCATCGATTGAGTGTGTTGATGCCCTTTGAAAAAAGCAAGCTAATAAGGGCATAGAGTGTATTTAATGCTTTTTCCAAAGGGCATCAACACACTCAATCTAGGAATTTTCCTGCTTTGAGCTTTGCTTAAAGCAGGAAGAGTTTAAAATACTATCGTTATATCATTATATCGTTACCATCGTTGATTTTTCTGCGAAACCGAACCCTTGCTTTTATCATGTTTTCCCGACTTGTGCCAATTAGTGTAACAAAGGGCTTTCAAAAGATCTTATATTTTGTGATTCAAAACATGGTTTCGATAATCCTATTGCAATAAATCAACGATGAAAGAGGTTCTCAATGTCTAATTAGTATTATCCTGCACATCCTGCCGCTTGCGATCATGATTCAAATGCGGGGCTCTTCCCCTGTCAAAATCTTCAGGTTTCAACTGGAACGATTATAGTGACGCAACGCATACACAAGCAGGCCGAGACGGCCTGCTTACGCATTACCCAATCGCCTGTTTGATTTGATCTAGGTAAGTTCTTTCAATCTTTTCCATTTCAAATATTTTTTTATTCTCGCAGTCAGCAAGGGCCTTTTTTTGTTGTTCTGATTCAAGTTTGATTTTATTTTTATAGGAATTTTCCAATTCGCTTTCTATTTGTTTTTCAGAGTTTTTAATGTCAGCGATTTCTTTTTGCAATATTAAAATATTTGCTTTTGTAGTGTTTAGATTTAATCGGGATGTTGTCTCTAAATCTTGATAAAATTGTTTTTGAAGGTTAAAATTTTCAATGCGAGAGTTCAGATCGATGATTTCACTCGATAAGGTTTGAAGTCTTTTTAATGTTCTTTCTCTTTCCCTCATCCCATTTAATTGGTTTTTAACTGATTGTAATTCACTTTCTACAGAATGATATCCGAGCATTTCATTTTTCAACGAAGCTTCATTCTCTTGTTTAATTTTACTTACCTTTTCTTCTAAATGATGCAATTCCCTAGTTTGACTTCCCCTGGATAAAGCGAGTCCTCCTTCTTTCAATAAGGCAGATACAGCTGGGATCGCTCCCCTGACTGGTGTGTGATGTATTTTTTGTATTCTATCAGATTTATGATCGATATCATTTTTAAGACAACCTATTTTAGCTTCCATTTGAGGTAAATTTTGAAGATCTTTTAATTTTTCAGCGACTTCTTTTTTTCTTTTTTGCTTTTTAATGAGTTCGTTTTCATCGTGTTCTAGATCTGTCTTTTCCCTTGGATCAAATTGTCCGTATAATTTTGTCCGTCTACATAGATCATCATGTTCTGTTTTGGCTGAAAGTAACTTATTGCAATTTAGATTGTATTCTTTTTTTCGTTTTTCCCAATCTTCAATGGTTGCTTTTTCTGTATTCTCTGTTTGTTTTAGTTTGTCTAATTCGTTTGTTTTATTTTTAAGATTTCTCTGAACCGGTAAGAGATTTTGATTTTTTAATTCGCTTAGATCTTTTGCAAAAAATGACTTTTTTTGATTGAAATTATTTTCAATGAACACTTTCTGGTCATGGTAATTTTTAAAAATACTTTTTTCTTGAGAGATGGCATTTTCAATCACCTCTTTAATAATAGGAGTATATTTATAGCCTAGAATGTCAAAGTCATCGAATGCATAGGTGTTCATCTCACGATACGATCGAATCAAAGACCATTTTACTGCTTCTTTTTCACTCTGTGGTCTGTCGATCAATTGATGAGTTTTAATCGCCTGCAATGTGTGTTTTTTTCTGAAATTCTCATAACTGATATGGCCTAGTGCTAACTCTTTTATATCGGGTGTTAATGCTTCATTTTTTATTAATTCTTCATATGAAATTCGGATGGCCTTGCTACTAGGCAATGCAAGAATCGCTCCTAAACCTCTATTTGATTTTGAATAATGTGAAATCGCGAGCGTATGAATCATCTTCATTTGACTTTCGCTTAAATAATTCCATTTATTGGACATTTTGCCTTCAAAATCTGAAAAGTCGATCTTTTGGTTTACCAATTGATCATAACATTGCATCGCTATGCTTTGATGCAATTCTTCGGTGGAAATTCCTAAAGCTTGCCTTTCGCTTAGGGACATGCTCTCTTTTTCTGTAAATAATGGAGAGAGCGCTTTTTCTTTGAGAATTTCTCTATTACTTGCATCAAAAGTAAATCCCCATTCAAAGGTATTGCTAGAATCATTTTTACCTAATAGTTGTCTTAACTCTTGATAGAAGATGTTTTCATAAATTTGATTGTGAAATAATCGATTGAGATCTTGTTCAGTCAGCAATCCATGGTTCATCAATTCTGAATAGTTGCTTTTTATATAGTTGAAAGAGCGATTGTTTTTAACAATATCCCTTTCTATCTCTTGACCAGTCTCTCTTAAATATTCCGGATCGTTAAGAAACTCATGTCTTTCCGGATTGAAATAGTCTGCTGCGAAATAGCTGCCGGCAAAAGTCGCAACAGCTGCTGTTGTCACACCTAAAACGACAATAGGCGTGGCAGTAAAACAAAAAAATAAGGCTGTTGCACCCCCGGCAATGTAATAAGGGGACTTATTTAAAATCCCATGCGCCTTAATGTAGGTTGTTTGGCGTTCCAAAAATTTTGGGTTTAAAGTGTTGAATCTTTCCTTCCATTGTTCGTCTGTTAGTAAAGGATCGGGAAGGACAGCTCTTGCAACAGCCGGTTCATCCAAAGGGATTGCAACGAGCTCAGAAGAAAAATCGACAATCTTTAATAGATCAGGAGCCTCCGATGGAAGGGGGAATTCGCTGGGTGCACTTGGTTGTGCGAAAATTCGATTGAATAGAGCGTGTATTTTTTCAATAGATTCTTGTTCACTCCCCTCGATCTTGGATATTCTTGCTTGTAATTCAGAGAGTTTTTCCGACAAATTTTCAAGTTTTTTGGAAAATTGCAGATATTCTTGATTGATTTCAAAAAAGTGAGCGATCTGCTTGATATTTGCAGTTATTTCTTCGTCTTGGCATTGAAATAGGAAATTGATTTGGGTGTTGAATCCATTTAAGTCTGCACATTTGTTTAAGTGAATCATATAGCTCCTACAAACTGTTTAGAAAATCTATAGCTTTATATTTTTTGTATTTACATTCAACTCGATTTTGACAAGATTTTTGCATCTTTCAAATTTTACCCCCTTCCAAAATGGCACGTGGGACGTTTCAGTTGGAGGTATTTCGGTATAAATTTGAAATCTGCTAAAATTTTATCCAAACTCGAAAGAAGTCTAATCTTCGCCGAGATAGATTTTTGATGCTGCATATTCGCATACTGTTTCGTAGATGGTGTGTTTTGGGGTATGCAAGGAACGCATTAATGTGCATTGATTCACTTCGATAGGAAGTGTTTGAAAATCATGATGAGAGGTCAAATAATCCAGCATCCTTTCGTGGTTTAAACGATCAAATGTTCCTAGGGTAACATGAGGGCGAAAATGAGGATCAATTGCCGGTAAATATAAATCTCTTAATTGTTTATCGACTTCCTTTCTTAAATCCTTTAAATCCTCATTATCGTTGATCCCAATGAGAATGGCACTGCGAGTATGGGATATTCCATGCAAAATCATAGAAAAGGAGTTAAAGAAAAGATCTTTTAGTCGATCTTGAACGCTTCTTAAAACTGTTTCAGTTAAACGACTAAAAAAACGAAGTGTAAGATGGAAATTTCCTTCTTCTGTCCAATGAATCCCCGGTAATCCATAGCACAGGCACTCTTTTAATTGAGTGTGGATATGATAAGGGAGTGGGATAGCAAGGAAATAGTTGTTCATAGTAAAGAATAAGCATTAATTTTGATTATCGCCTTCAACTGCCGTTTCTAGGATTATAAAAACAAAAAAAGGGACCTTAGGGACAAAAGATCAAACTAACGTCGCTAAAGTCCCTATGAGGCTGTGAAAAAATAGAGATTCACGTCGATTTTGGCGAAATTTTTGCACCTTTCAAATTTCACCCCCTCCTAAAACGGCATGTGGGACGTTTCAGTCGGGGGTGAAATTTGAAATCTGCTAAAAATTTTATCCAAACTCGCCGGAATTCTAATTTTTTCACAGCCTCTATGATCCTTTCGGTCTCCAATGTCCCTTTATTTATCCGGCAAGGGTTCAAAAAGCAAATTACGCCGTTACAGGAACGCCGTTAATTGGCTGAGTGAAAGCTTGCATCGTTTCTATGTACATGTTCCAAAGTTCTGGTTCAATTCTTCCATGGCGAATCGATGAAATCAATTCTCTTTTAATTGTTCTTAAATCTTTTTTGGGTGTTAACTTTCTTACCATATCTTTGTCACCTGCTAAACGAGCCATATTTAACATTCTTTCTAAATCTTGTTTAGAAAAAGTAAACAAATCTCTACGCTTGCGAGATCCGCGCGCTGCGCGAGGCTTTGGCGTTACAGCTTGTGGATTGGAAGTGTTAATAATATATTTAGAAATCATTTCAGCTAATTGACGTGGATCTTCTGTTTTCATTTTACGCATTGTAAAATGATGAATATAACCCCCGGTCCCTATTGGTAGATAATGACAAATATCATTTTCTTTTTTTCCACCGACTTTTTTAACTGCTGACTGAATTAATTGTTCAAGTTGTTTATTGTCCATTTTTTTCCTCTAATACCATCTTGGTTTAATAATTTGATTTAATGTTGTAAATCTAATCTTTAATCACGAATTTTCTAAAATCTTCTCACAAGACAGCTGCGATGTCTTATTTGATTTCCTTTAACATAACAGTTTAAAAAAAAATTTTTCAAAAGTTAGTCGAAAGTGAGAATTTTTACGATCGATTTATATTTATTAATGGAAATTTAAGAAATTATATATTTTCTTGCAAGGATAAAATTAACCAAAAATATGTTTTCTCTTTACAATCTTATTATTTTTTTTCCACTTATTAAGTTTCCTTATGACAATCATTGTATAGAATTGATATAGATTTCGTAAAGAAATAATCTTAGTAAATCCCTTGTCAATCAACTCTCTATCCATTAAAGTTTCTTTCTATGCCATTACCCATGTTTTCAAATGAAAAAAAAGATTTGAATATTCGATCTATGATTGCGATTGCCGCCGGCAAGGGAGGGGTCGGGAAATCGACCATGTCCGTTAACTTGGCTTTGGCCCTTCAATTAGATGGATACAGTGTAGGAGTTGTCGATGCGGACCTGTATGGACCTTCTCTTAGAAAAATGTTGCCTGAGGAATCACCTCCTTATCAGAAAGGAGATAAAATCTTTCCGGCTAAATCCAAAGGAATAAAATTTATCTCCCTCGCTCATTTTCAAAAGGAGAATGAAGCGGCAGTCATACGAGCTCCCATAGCGAATCAATTGATCCTGCAGCTTATTCACAAAGTAGATTGGGGTCGGTTGGACTATTTACTTATCGATTTTCCTCCGGGAACAGGGGATATACAATTAAGTCTATGCCAACATGTTCCCCTATCGGGAGCAATTTTGGTGACAACTCCTCAGGAAATTGCCTTACAAGATGTTCGAAAGGCAGCCATCTTGTTTAAAAAAATGAATATTCCACTCATAGGTCTTATTGAAAATATGAGCTATTATCAAGGTGATAAGGCGTCCATACCCATCTATCTTTTTGGCGAGGGAGGGGGGGGGAGACTGGCAGAAGAGATGAAGGTTCCTTTGTTAGGTCAAATCCCTATTGATCCGGTTCTCTGTCATTGTTGCGATCAAGGAGTTTCAATCTTTGATCATCCAAACGCATTGCCTCAAACTAAAGAGGTCTTTAGATGTTGTGTGGGATATTTAAAGGGCAATCAAAAGATGGAATCAATTCTAAAAAAAATTTGGCACAAAGATGAATCGACCTTGACTATTGAATGGAGGGATGGAGTTACACAAGACTTTAATCTATCCATTTTACAAAAAAATTGCCCTTGTGCTCGCTGTTCAGATAAAACGCATGAAAATAGATTGCATGAGATTTTAGATGATTTAAAAGCTGTTTCCATCGAAAATATAGGGAGTTATGCTTTAAAAATTCAATTTAGTTCAGGTTGCTCGAATGGGATCTACACTTTTGATAAATTGCGCGAGAAAAATGTTTAAAAAATTAGTTTGTAGTTTAGGGCTTGCGTTATTTTTGCTTTCTTTGTTTTTGATTGGGTGTTCCGATCAACATCAGAAGAGAATGCTTCGCTTCAAAAAATGGGTAGAACCAAATGGTAAATTAAAAGTACTCAGCACCACTGGAATGATTGATGATCTGGTGAGGCGCATTGGTCAAGATCATATCGACACGATTGTTTTAATCGAAGGCGAATTGGATCCTCATTCTTATCAGCTGGTTAAAGGGGATGATGAAAAATTGGCTCATGCAGATATTATTTTTTATAATGGCCTTGGGCTTGAACATGGCCCCAGCCTTCATTCCTACCTTGCCAATCATCGACAAGCCATCCCTTTAGGGGATCAATTAGACAAGCAGTTTAAAAATCAGGTAATCTATGTGAATGGGCAAAAAGATCCCCATATTTGGATGGACATTTCACTTTGGTCAAAGACAGTTCCCATCCTTGTTCAAACACTCAGTTCCAGCGATCCAACCCATGTAAAGGAATATGAAAAAAATGGTTTAGTTCTTCTTGAAGAAATGGCAAATACTGATCGTTTGGTTAAAGAGACAATGCATAAGGTTCCGCAAGAGAGTCGTTTTTTAGTCACAAGCCATGATGCGTTCAATTATTTTGCTAGAGCCTATCTCAGTGAACCGGGTGAGGTGGAATCCGGCGATTGGGTGAAGCGTTTCACTGCCCCGGAAGGTCTTGCACCTGAGAGTCAATTGAGTGTGACCCATATTAAAGAAATCATCGAACACTTGAAAAAGTATCAAATCAAACAAATTTTCCCTGAGAGCAATGTGAGTCGCGATTCGATTCGAAAAATTGTAAATGCAGGAAAAGAACAAGGACTCGATGTTCAAATCGCATGTTGTGCTTTATATGGGGATGCGATGGGACCGGAGGGTTCGGAAGGGGATAGTTATTTGAAAATGCTTCTTTATAATGCAAAAATCCTTTCAGAAAACATGAAGTAAAGAATGGAAGAAAATTCTAATGCCTTAGAAATTCACCACTTAACGGTGAATTATGATAAAACACCGGTTCTATGGGATATCTCCCTTTTTATTCCCCTGGGTAAACTCATCGGTATCATCGGACCCAATGGCGCAGGAAAAAGCACCCTCATTAAAGCAGCTTTAGGTCTCGTTAAACCCCTTTCAGGGAAGATTCTTTATTTCGATCAGCACTTAAACAGCGTGCGCAAAAAGGTGGCATATGTTCCACAAAGAGAATCAGTTGATTGGGAATTTCCCGTTACAGTAAGAGATCTTGTGATTATGGGGCGTTATGGCAGATTAGGTTTGTTTAAGAGGCCGCGAGAAGCAGATTGGGCAGCAGCGGACCGTTATTTAGAAATGGTAGGGATGAAGGAATATGCTCATAGGCAAATTAGCCAATTATCCGGAGGGCAACAGCAGAGGGCGTTTTTGGCAAGAGCCTTATTACAAGAGGCGGATGTTTATTTTCTCGATGAGCCATTCTCAGGTGTTGATTTAGCGACTGAAAAGATCATCATGCAGCTTTTAAAACAATTGAGAGATCAAGGAAAAACAGTTTTTGTTGTCCATCATGATTTAAACACTGTGGAAACATATTTTGATTGGATCATCTTATTGAATATGCGCCTTATCGCTTATGGTCCAACGGATAAAAATTTTACAACTCAAAATTTGATTGCTGCCTATGGTAAAAGTTTTGCATTATTTGATGAGGCATTAAAATTATCTCAGCAAAAACAGGCGGGGCTCCAGGCGTGTTAGCGCAAAATATTTTCTCAATGTTTGTCGATCCGGTGTTGCGCGCCCCAACGATCGGTTGTATGCTCATGTGTTTAGCTGCAAGCTTAATGGGAGTGGTCGTTTTTTTAAGAAAGCAATCTCTTATTGGCGAGGCATTATCGCACGCTTCTTATCCAGGTGTGATCCTCGGAATCATCACCGCGGCTTTTTTTTCTATTGATGACGGAGATGAGCTCATCCTTTCTCTTTTGGTCATCCTTGGTGGGCTCTTGAGCTCATTAGTCGGGATTTGGGTCATCTCTTTTCTAGAAAACAAAGGAAAGGTAGCCAGCGACGCCGCTTTATGTTTTGTTCTTTCAACATTTTTTGGAATAGGGCTCACTTTGACAAGTGAAGTGCAATTTGCTTTTACATCCCTTTATAGGCGAGCGTTAAGCTATCTCTATGGTCAGGCTGCGACGATGACCGATGTGCATATCTTGATTTATGGAGGGTTAGCTTTAATCGTCATCCTCGTCATCGGATATTTTTATAAAGAACTTCAGGTCATTACATTTGATCGAGAATTTGCTAAAAGCTTAGGAATCCCCGTAAAGATGGTGGATTGTTTCCTTTTTGGTCTTGTAGCTCTCGCGGTAATGATTGGAATTCGCTCTGTTGGGATCATTTTGATGTCTGCAATGCTGATAGCCCCTGCAGTCGCTGCGAGACAATTCACTCATCGGTTGAATCGAATGTTTTTAATTGCTGCAATTTTTGGAATGTTAAGCGGTTTTTTTGGAATTTATTTTTCTATTCAGTTAAGCGAGGTTTTTTCTCGCGATCAAACTTCTTTAAGAATAATTTTGCCCACCGGTCCAATGATTGTTCTCATCGCTAGTATGATCTGTATATTTGCTCTTTTATTTGCCCCGGAAAGGGGACTCGCGATACGCCTTTGGAGAATCGCTTTATTTCGCTATACATGTTTGTGTGAAAATATCCTTAAGGAGATCTGGAGAATTGAACCCCAAAAGCAAATCAGTAAAGAAGAAATCTCTAAGTATCATCAAGTTTCTTCCCTGTATTTATCGTTTATTCTTTGGCGCATGGCGCGCAATGGTTGGCTGGAAAAGAAAAAAAATGAATACGCTTTGACTAAAGATGGATCTTTGAGAGCTGTGCGCATTGTCCGTTTGCATCGTTTATGGGAGGTGTATCTTGCCAATTATCTTGGAATGGGGGCAGAAAGAGTTCATAGAAACGCAGAGGAAATGGAGCATATTTTAACACCTGAGATAGAAAGAGAGCTCACACTTCTTTTGAAAAATCCGAAAGTAGATCCCCATTCACAACCCATTCCGGGAAAAAGGACAATATAATGATAGTAGACCCCCTTTTGAGTGTTGATGTTTTTATCTTTTTTTCTGAATAAAAATTCCTGTCTTTTTTAAATCACAATTGTTTTATGATTTTTAATCAGAGATAATTGGTTACATATGTCTACAATTTTTATTTTTAACTCGACTTTGTACAATTTTTGGACGAATATTTGAGAGAGAAGCAAACTACAGCGTAATAAATTTCGCAGGAAGGGGTTGTTTTCCCCCTTCCGAGAAATTTATTTAGCTGTAGAAAGATTCTCTCCGAAGATGAGTTCAAAAATTGTACAAAGTCGAGTTTAATGGATATAGGTTCTTCTTTTATTCTAATGAAGGAAATCCTCGGGAATATTGTCATGTTCATATTAGAAAAGGCGAAACCATAGCAAAATTTTGGGTACAACCAGAGATTACACTAGCAGAATCTTAGAACCTGTTCAGAATCTCAGGTTCGGTCGATTTTCAGGTTCTTTTGAGCCGCTTTTCGATTAAAATTTCAGGGGTAATATCGACAAAAGTATATAACCCCTGAAATTTTAATCGAAAATCAGCCAAAATAATCCCGAAAAGCGACGAACCCTGAGATTTTGAACAGGTTCTTATGGTATGACATCTAAAGAATTAGCTAATTTGTTTGAAATAGTTAAAATAAATAAAAAAATGATTGAGGAGCGTTGGGATGAGTTTTTTTCAACATAAGCCCTTAGCTAAAAAAATAGATTTCGAGAATGAAAACATGTGTGTAGAGCTTCAAGATGGCCGTAAACTTATAGTGCCTTTAGTCTATTTTCCGCGCCTTCTCCAAGCATCTCCTAAAGAACGCTGCAATTATGTGATTAGTGGTGGAGGTGTGGGAATACACTGGGAATCTTTAGATGAAGACATTCATGTTGGCAATCTGATGCTGGGAATCTTCGATATCGATGAACGAATGCATAAATCTGCTTAAATGATAAATCAAGTTAATCCCTATTATGGTTTGACATTCTTCGATGTCATCATCCAATTCTTTTTCAGGATTTTTTCTCTATTGACTGGACGCCTATCTCTTCATCAACTCGCCTCTGATGAGGTTCAAATTTTTGTTTTAATGGGGGTCGCTTTATCATCGGCTTTAGTTGGGACATTTCTAGTTTTACGGCGGATGACAATGTTAGCAAACGCTTTGTCTCACACCATTCTCATGGGAATTGTTTTGGCTTTTTTTTTATCTTCCTCACATGGAGACAGCGACGGGGTTGCCCCGATGGAGACATTGCTATTTGCTTCTCTTATTACAGCTTTTTTTACGACTTTTCTCACAGAATTTTTAGTCCGCTGCGGCAATGTGCAAGAAGAGGCGAGCACAGGGCTTGTTTTTACAAGTTTATTTGCTGTTGGAATTATTTTAGTGACGGTTTTAACGCGAAGCGCACACATTGGAATTGAGGCAGTGATGGGGAATGCAGATGCTTTACATATCAGCGATATCCAATGGGTGGTCATGGTAGCTATTGCCAATTTATTTATTATTCTTCTTTTTTTCAAAGAATATCAATTGACCACTTTTGATAAAGGGCTCGCTTTGGCACTTGGCTTTTCTCCTGTGCTTTTTAATTATCTTTTAATGGCTCAAGTAGCAGTCACAACGATGGCTTCATTTCGAGCGGTCGGAGTATTGCTTGTTCTCGCCTTTATGACCGGCCCTCCATTGGCAGCAAAATTATGTGTGCATCATTTGGGCAAAGTGCTGCTGGTTGCAAGTCTTTTAGGGATGGGGGCCTCTTTAGTGGGCGTCGCCTTGACTCGCCATGTGTTGACAACTTTTGGGGTCTCTTTATCGACGGCGGGTGTTGTTGTGTGTATCATCGCACTTGTTTATTTCACAACTCTTTTGACAGTTAAGGAGTGCAAGAAATCTATTTAAAGTATTTTTTTTAATTGTAAATTAATACAATATTAATTATTCTAATTATAGAATTTAAGGTGGTTAATTGTGTGTATTGAAGTATTTGACAATTTATATTTAAGAACATTAAAAGATCAAGATAGTTTATATGCTTCTCCTGAAAAAATCAGTGAACAGGTGAAGGCTGAACCCCAATACAAATATGGGAATGTCAATAGGGAAGATTTCGATCACGGATATTTGTATTCAGTAAAAGATTCTATAGGCAGAAAAATCACAAGCTTACCTTTTATAATAAATGGTTTAGTTCAAACCCTCTATCATTTAACCTTGGCTATCTTCAGAGAAATGCCATTAGCATTGATTACAAGTCGATCAGAAAATTTAAAAATGCAAATGTTTAAAGTCATAAGAGACTTGCAAGGTGTTTATGGAAACTTAAGTGTACTGTTTAATGACCGTTATGGCCTGTTTCATATCCAGGAAAGTCAATTCCAAAAAACCTGCTATGAATATTTTCAAAGAGGAGGATTAGATTTTAGCCGAAGACCTAACGAGTTTGCTATTCCATTGCATGTAATGATTTCTGATAGTTCACTGATGCAAGAATTGACTCACAGCAAATCTACGATTATCTTTCTTAACAATTGTACCATTTCAGATTTACTCCTTTCAAAAGTTAGAAAGAATATGAAATACTTGAAAATCATCTCTTTTGGCGATGCTGACTTGAATAATGTCACCGGCTTTGAGTTATGCAAATTGTTTGCAAAAGGGTTGACCGTGAATGCAAGCGCTTTGAATACTTCGCTTATTCACAACAAGATTAATTTATTTATCCT
Source organism: Parachlamydiaceae bacterium (assembly GCA_025451995.1). GTDB lineage: Bacteria > Chlamydiota > Chlamydiia > Chlamydiales > Parachlamydiaceae > JANWJE01. The sequence goes on from JANWJE010000092.1 coordinate 27,684, forward strand.
TACTCTTACTAAATGTACGGTAATAACCGAAAAAGAAAAAACGGAAATTTTAACATTTAGTCCATTCGGTTCTCCTGATGGGAACGAAATGCGCTATCAACGTCTGATTCAAATTTTAAAAAATATCGAGAAACGAGAAGCTGAATTGAGAAAAAAAGAAGACTTAATTTTGCAAGCAGAAATGAAAAAAGCAGAAGCTCAACTTTTTTTGGATTGGGCAAATGGCTCTGATGGATTATCCACCAACCCGTATTGGATCGACGGTCCAAGAGCAGCTATAGATTTTTCCCCGATTGATTCTTCAGTTATAGGATATCTATCAAAAGAAGATTTGTTCAAACTTTATATTGTCATAACAAAATTAGATGTATGGCAAGACATTCTAGAGACCGAAGGATGTGATCAATTCAGTGGGCCAATAGCGAAGTCGTTTCGTACAATACCTGGGCTTATTGACAATGATGAAGCGAGTTATTATGGCGACAAAATGCATATCATGAAAAATATTGCGCAAAGTGGGTGTTGGAGTGCATGGCTCGCTAAACAATATACTGCTTCCAGCTGAATCTTGGATTTTTGGCAATCCGTGCGTAACCAGGTCGTCTCGACCTGCCTTTCAAAGCCGAGACGGCCTTACTACCTTCTTTTTTTCCAGCTTTCAGCTGGAAGGACTATATATAAAATAAGATGTTAAAATAGAATTTTTTCGAAACTAAGACTAATATTATAGGTGAATTAATGAATGTTAATATGACTGCAGGTGCTCAACATGGGTATTTAGATTTTGCCGGTGGTTATTCGATTGGAGGAGTGATTGGTGAACAGGGGTCCCAATCCCTTGATTTTAATGGAGGGATCGGTTCAGAACAAACTTACAGTAGTGAACTTTTTGGTTTAGATACAGCTAAAAACAACGAAGTTTCAATCACAGGTGCCGGGTATTCAGGTGCCGCAAGTCAAGACATTAGTTTTGGAAATCAAGAAATTATTGGTGATAAAAGTAATTTATCAATTGGACCTGATGGCATCCAAGGGAATTACGCTTTATCAATTGGCGGTGAGACAGTCCGTTGTGACCAATGTCCCGATTGCCCAAATTGTAATTGTGATCTCTCTACTTTTACTCAGATTTTTAATTGCTGTTATCCCAATATTCCTATGGATTGCATTTCTACTATTGGCAATACCTGTGATATTGATATTGGTGAATGCGTCACTGCTATTGGCAGTTGTGCCAATGGTATATGTCAAATAGCTTGTTGTATATTTAATTCATTTGGTGATGATTGAAAATTGGTTCGAAAAAATTTTCGGGCTAATTCTTTAAGTTGTTTGTGGATAGTCCTTCCAGCTGAAAGCTGGAATTTTGCGACGTCGGTTTTGACAAATTTTGATCTTAATCTCGATCCCTAACTCCGCCGTTCATTACGTAATAGTATAGTCAAACAATCCTTTCATAACTCGAAACTATGTCTATTAGAATTCCCCTCCAAAGCAAAGCTAACGATGGAAATGATATAATGATATAACGAT
>JANWJE010000093.1 GCA_025451995.1 Parachlamydiaceae bacterium
AATAGAACAAAACATCATGTCCCTTTTTATAAAATTTTGGATGGTATTTTTCTTCAGGGAAAAAATGATCGGATCGATGATTTAGTCACTGCTTATATGGCAATTTCTAATAGTGAATGTGATTTCAACAATAGCTGTAAGATGGTTTCCTACGATGATGCCATCAAATCGGGCCAATGGAAGGATTTGGATAAACGACTGGCGAATACTAATGGGGTTTCAAACAATCAACTCATTTTTTTCGAAATTGCTTTAGACACAATGAGTTCGTCTAAAAGAAGCCTTATTAAAGCTTTTTTTGATACTACGAATAGAGACAATCACATCATCGGTGGTTTCGAGCATGAAAAAAATACAGAAAGATTTTTAATATCCTCTGCAGCCTTAATGAGAAAAGATACTCGACTTTCCGGCTCCTTAAAATTTATCAACAGAATGCCCAAACGATCGACCGTCATAAAATATCTCTTAGAGAAACGCACTCATATTATCAGCCTCTTTCAACCGGAAGAGGAAGCAAACATTAATATTCACGGTCAGCATCCAACGGGACTTTTGTGTTTTATACATGATGGATTCCATGCAAATGCACGTGCTGAATGCAATTTACTAGAAATGAAGGAATTGCTCGAAACCGGCCTGTTGATCACTGATGTTTTGAAGACATTGCCTAAATATACAAGCGATATGGCCGTTTCTGAAGAAGATGCTTATAGAGGCCTTACCCCTGCAGCTACAGAAGACGATAAAGTTAGATTTTTTTTAGAGGAAATCGTTCAACATATTATCGATGCTGAAAACTTAGCCTATTCATACACCAAAGGTCACAATTGCACAACAGCTGAGCATTTGGAATCTATGTTATCTTCAATCCAAAATAATGATCATTCATTAATTTCTTTTATTCAAGGTAGACTACCAAAAGAATTTAATAAATTTGGATATAATATTATTCCTAAAGGCTATGGATATCCGGTGATAAAGAATTAAAATTCTATTCATTCACTAACGCAGCTTCAGGGACGTCGTTATGGGCGAACTGTAGAGAAAGAAGTTTTGAAACACCTTTTTCTTCCATGGAGACGCCAAAGATGACATCGCCAATCGCCATCGTCCGCTTATTATGGGTGATGATCAAAAATTGACATCTATCGACAAAATGTTTGACTACATTTAAGAAACGCTCCACATTTGTATCATCCAAAGGAGCGTCGATTTCATCGAGAATACAAAATGGGGCCGGCTTTACTTCAAAAATCGCAAATAAAAGGGCGACAGCTGTCAGACATTTCTCTCCACCAGACAGTAGGGAGATCGAGCGCATTTGTTTTCCGGGGGGTTTAGCAGTAATTTCAACGCCTGCTTCCAAAATAGAATCTGAATCGGTAAGTTCTAAATCGGCCTCGCCCCCATTAAAAAGAATTTGAAAGTTTTTCTTAAAATTTGAACGAATCAATTCAAAAGTTTCCTTAAATAGCTTCTCGCTCTCTCCATCCAATTGCTGGATAATATTGATTAAATCAATTTTTGAATGTTGCATATCGTCAAGCTGCTGTTTCAGAAAACCTTGGCGTGTTTCTTGCTTTTCTAAATCTTCAATAGCCGTCAAATTCACATCTCCAAATTGTTGAACAGAATGGCGCAAGCTTTTAATTTGCCTCTCCGTTTGTTCGATCGATCGGTTGGATGGGAAATGAAGCGTCGCTGCTTCCTCAATACTTAATTGATATCGTTCCTTTAATTCTTCTTCTAAAGCAAGGGCAAGAGATTGTTGATGCGTGTACTGAATATCGATTTGTCCAACTTCTTGTTCAATTTTATGCAAGCGCTCTTCGTCCTGCCTCCAATGATTTTCGGCCTCTTCGCTTTGCTTTATCAATGATTCCTTGTGTTTATCCAAATTCGCTTGTTCTTGAGCCTTACATTCAATTTGAGAGCCCATCTCAATCAAAATGAGTTGTCCATTTTTTTCCTCTTCAATCCATTTAACTTGCTGCTCTTTTATCTCGTCGATTTCCTCTTCGATGCGCAAGACTTGGACGTCATGATTTTGCTCTTTGGATTCTAATAATTGAAATTGATGAAGAATATGCTGCCTATCTTCGGCTAATTGATGATAAAATGTCCCTTTCTCTTTTTGATCTTGCTGGAGGATTCTCAATGCGTTTTCTTGATTAGCTAAGTCTTTTTCAAAGATGTTTTTTTCCTCTTCTAATCGGATCAATTCTTGCCTGCCTTGATTAAATTGCCCTTCTAGAATAGTAAATGATTTAGATTGCACTTCATAATTTGAAAGGGCTTTTTGCAGATCTTCCTCAGTTGCCAGCTGGAGCTTTTGATTTTTTTCTAAATCTGCTTGATGTCTTTGCAGATTAACATTTGCCTCAACGAGCTTCATTTCTTCTCTTCTAACGATTTTATCCAGCTCCACTCTTTCCAATTGTAAATGAGCTCTTTTATGCTCGATTTTAGTTAAATGCTCTTCTAATTCAGCACATTCATTTTCATTTGATAGAAGCTCCTCTTCCAAACTTGTTAATTCATTTTCTCTCAGAAAAATTTGATTTTGACTGGGTTCGAGTTTAAAAAGGGTTTTGTGAAAATCAATATAGCTTCCATCTTCCGTCCAATATTCCAAATGCTCAAAATGATTATTTATATCAAAAATTTCATGATCATCTTTTAAGCAAGAAACCCGTCCAAGATAATGTTTAGACAACGAGTTGACATCTACCCTATTTAATAATGAGCTAGAATTGACTGAAGGAGTCTGCCTTTCAATCCATTCCAAACATACAATAGAAAAATCTTGGATAGCTTCCTTTTGAGCAAAATTTAATATTCTTTTTACATCTTTTTCGGATTGAGCAATGAGTGTTTGTGAATATTTTCCCAAAATGATCGCAATGGCTTCAGGAGGGCCATCTTTTGCTTTAATATATTCATAAAAAGGAGCGAGAGTATTATAAATTTCACTTTGTGGATTTTGACTTTCTTGAAGCAATTTCTTAGAACCGGATGAAAACCCCTCTAAATCTTCTCTCATGCGAAGTAAAATTTTCTGCCTCGCTTTATTTTCGATCACTTTCCTTTTAATTTTCTCTATTTCATTTCGATATTCTTCACGCTTGCCGGCTAATTGCTTAAGTTCATCCTCAAATTGTTCTAGACGATCTTTATGGGTATCTACCAAAGAAGAGATTTTGTTGAGATGCTGCTTTTTTTCTTTCAAACTTCCTAACATTGTTTGATAGTCAAGCTGGATCTGACCCATTTGATTTTCATATCTTTTTTGATGGTCTAATAAATTTTCTAACCTCACTTCTGCTTGTTTGATCTCGCTCTGCTGCTGGCTATGTTGTTGAAGCGCTTTAAGGTAAATTCTTTGTTTTGATTCCAATGCATCTTTAGTTTTTAAAACCTCTTTTTCCTGCCATATCACCCGTTCTTTTTGATGATTCCATTTTGTCTCAGCCTCCGACCATTCCCCTTCTAAAGACTCTTTTTTTTTATTGATTTCTAAAAATGTCTTTCGCCTTGTCTCTTTAGCGAGCAAGAGGTCTTCTAATTCTTGTTTTAATTTTTTTTCCCGATGTTGCGTTTCTTTTAAACGCAATTGAAATGTTTGACATTCATGAACTAAAATTTCTTGCTGGCTTCGCAGATTGATGAGCTCTTCTGTCTTTTCTCTATATTGAATTTCACAGTCTTTAACTTGAGATCTCAAATGTTTAAATGCACTCTGATTTGTACTCCTTTTGTCTTGAAATTCAATTAGGCAATTTTCTAAGTTTTGTTTTTTAGTGAAAAAATCTTTTTGTTTTTTTTCTAAATTTTGCCATCGATTGAGCAAATTCGCTTTTTCTAAATTCTCTAATTCGTTTTTTTGGTCTTTATACTGCCGGGCTTTTTTTGCCTGAACTTGCAAACTCTCAATTTGCTTTTCAACCTCAGAATAAATATCTTTTAGCCTTGAAAGATTAAGTTCTGATTGTTCTAGTTTTCTTAAAGCTTCTTTTTTTCGTTGTAAAAAACGCAAAATCCCCGCAGCTTCTTCAAAGATATATCTTCTTTCTTGCGGTGAATAACTAATGACTTGATCCAGTTTACCTTGCTCGAAAATTGAGAAGGCATTCCTTCCCACTCCTGAACCTAAGAAAAGATCTTGTAAATCCTTTAGCCGAACTGAGTTTCCATTTAATAAATAATCCGACTCCCCCGAGCGATGGAGTCTCCTTGTAATTGTAATCTCCTCATAATCAATGGGAAGATTTCCTTTAATATCGGTAAGAGTGAGTGAAACTTCTGCAAAGTTCAATGGCTTTCGATCTGTTGTCCCTGCAAAAATAACATCGGGCATTTTATTACCCCTCATCGATTTAGCAGATTGCTCCCCTAGCACCCACCGAAAGGCGTCCGAAATATTTGATTTTCCGCATCCATTAGGTCCGACAATACAAGTGATACCCGAATCAAAATTTAAAAGTGTTTTATCCGCAAATGATTTAAAACCAAGGATCGATATTTTTTTTAACTGCATTATTCCTCAAAAGATAAGGCAATTATTTTACCTATTTTCTTTATTTAATCGATCATTTTTTCTATCATTTTGGAAAACTTGGGAGACTTACATGTTAGATATTCGGCTTATACGCAAAGACAAAGAAGGGATTGAAAAACAACTCAAGACTAAAGATCCCCAAATCGATCTCTCTTCTATCTATCAATTAGACAATGAGATTAGAGAAGGTAAAACTCATATTGAACAGCTTAAAGCCAAGAGAAATGAAATTTCTCAAATGATTGGTGAACTTAAAAGATCGGGTAAAGATGCAACTGAGCCACTCAATCAAGTCGGAAAATGGGCAGAGGAAATTCATCAAGGAGATCATCGGATTAAGGAGTTGGAGGAGTGCATCAACGAACAGCTCGCCCGCTTACCTAATCTCCCCTTAGATAGCATTAAAATCTCCCAAGATCCTAAGGAAAATGTGATCATTAAGGAAGTGGGGAATCAACCGACTTTTTCTTTTCCTTTTAAAAATCATGTCGAATTAAATGAAAAACTTGGGTTATTTGATTTTAAAAGAGGCGCTAAAATTTCCGGCGCCGGCTGGCCAGTCTACCGAGGGATGGGTGCTCGTCTTGAATGGGCCCTATTACAATATATGATAGAAATCCACATTAAAAATGGGTTTACTCAAATTATCCCTCCTCTCCTTGTTCGCCCCCAAACCATGTTTGGATCCGGCCAACTTCCTAAATTTGATAGCCAATTATTTAAAATTCATGATCCCGACTACCAACTCTATCTCATTCCCACCTCCGAAGTATCTATAAATGGTCTTCATATAGATGAAATTATTCCTACTGAAGAACTTGCTTTAAAATATGTCTCTTTTACCCCTTGTTTTCGAAGAGAAGCCGGAGCTGCCGGCTCTCAAGAAAGGGGGCTGATAAGAATGCATCAATTTAATAAAGTGGAAATGTTTTGCTTTACGAAACCAGAAGAAAGCATGCAGATCTTCGATCAAATGATGGCAAGCGCAGAAGAAATTTTAGGTGGTTTAGAATTGCATTATCGGAATGTCCTTCTTGTGACCGGAGATATGTCTTTTGCCGCTGCTAAAACAGTCGATATCGAAGTTTGGCTGCCGGGTCAAAATCGATACTATGAAGTCTCTTCAGTTTCAAATTGCACAGATTACCAAGCACGTCGATCCAATATCCGCTATCGGAATGAGGATGGAAAACTCGAGTTTGTGCATACACTAAATGGTTCTGGATTAGCAACTTCCCGTCTAATGGTGGCTCTACTCGAAAACAACCAAAGGGAAGATGGCTCTGTAAAGATTCCAGCAGTCTTGCAGAAGTATTTGAATGGCCAAGAAGTCTTGGCAGTGACTTAATTAATGACATCAAGGTAGAAAACTTACTAACTTACGCCATGTGCAACTTTGTTTCCGTCCGTGCCCGTGCCCATGCCCATACGCATTAAGCTAAGCAATTTTAACGCAAAGGTGCAAAGATGCAAAGGAGCGCAAAACTAACTTATTGCGACTTAAATTTCTCCTCGTTCCTTCGCGCCTTTGCATCTTTGCGTTTAAAATCGCTTAGCTTCACGCATTGGACCTCATTTTTGCAAAGAACCGGCTCACGGTTCGGGCGCGGGCACGGCACCGGCACTGGCACGAACAGAAAAAAGTTGCACATGGCGTTAACTTAAAAATGTCGTTGAGGTCGTTATCGCCCTTCGCCACCACCACACCATTTTTTATTAATTTTTATTTTAAATTAATTTTCACGAATGCTATAAACCAACAATTAGAAATAGTAAACCTTTTTTAAAAAAAGAAAAAAAAGCGAATTCCTTGACCCTTTGAGAGCCATTTTTCTCTTATTCAATTTACAAAGACTTTGTTAATCATTTCCTAATTGAATAAAAGACACTATAAAATTCATTTTTTATAAACAACTGATTTTCAAGAGTCTAACTTATTAAAAATTTTTAGAAAAAAAACCTTTGACAGATAATTAAAAAATGATTGATAGTGACGGCGATTACGCAGAGTTTTGTTTACAGGTATTGCGGTGACAGTATTGTTGCGAGCTTTTGCGTTAGTTGCCTAGGCAATTCTATTCGAAATGACGAAGCAACAAGTGGTTAGCTATAAAATTAGCAACCACAAAAAAACTGTCGCTTGAACAACGAGCGTTCTGGCAACAAAGCCATATATGTGGAAGAAAACTAAAGGTAACTATAACATTAACAAGGAAACAATATGCGAAAGTGGATAACCTTATTAATGACCCTTTTGGTAGGTTGTGGTTCTTATGCCAATGCTACCATGGGGCAAGTCACATTTGAAGCAGGATACCGTCAAGATTCAATTGACTGGAGAACTAACTATCCTTCAGATGACCCATTTTTAAAAACTAGCACAAAGTTTAATGACCTGGATATTTTCCAAATTGGTGTGCATGGAAGAACAACCCTCGGTTACAACCTCTATTTGCGTGGAAACGCTTATTGGGGATGGATTCTCGATGGCGATTTCAAACATACCGGTTCATTAAAAGTTGACCCAAGAAGAAGAATGTTTGGCGACGGATCAGCTCATTTTGGCTTTTCTGATTCTTACAAAAGCACAGTCGATGATCAATATGTATTCGGTGTAAACGGTGCAATTGGTTATCCATTCTTTTTCTGCAACTGCACAATGGTCGTTGCACCAGTGATTGGTTATTCTGTTGACGAGCAAAACATCCGCGTTAACAATAGAGATCTCCAATTTGGCCAAGATTATGGCTATGCAAGTGGCGGCGGCAATGGCTGCAGAAACACATTCATCTCTCGTTGGTATGGACCTTTCGTAGGGCTTGATTTTGACTGGCGTCCAGTCAATACTTGCTTCAACGTTTGGGCAGAATTAGAATACCACTGGGGTAATTTTAGAGGAAAAGTGAGCGATCAAGAATATGATAATGGAGATATCGCTTCAGATCATAGAAATCGCCATTCAGACAATGCAACCGCATGGGTATTCGGTGCAGGGTTTGATTATGATCTTTGCAATTGCTGGACAGTTGGACTTTCAGTCAAATTCCAAGATTGGTCAGCAAACAGACATCATAAAGAATGCAATAATGGCTTGTTAAGCTATGCCGATACATGTGATCATCGCTTCAAAGATGACAACAATTGGCATTCTTATGCAATTAATTTGACATTTGGCCGCGATTTCTAATTTGCGTTCTTAATCATTCATCGCCTAGGGCGAGCAACAAAGCTTGCCCTACGCGATTTATCTTATGACTCCTCAATCTTTAAATATCATCGATTTTCTAGATCACTCGTCTCCCATTTTGGATGTGAGATCCCCAAGCGAATTCAATCAAGGTCATATTCCCCATGCGATTTCACTTGCTTTATTCAATGATGACGAGAGAGCAAAAATTGGTACTCAGTATAAAAAAGCCAGCAAACAAGAAGCAATTACGCTCGGCTTAAAAATCATTGCGCCTCATATTCAATCTTTGAGTGATCAAGCATTCTCAATCAATTCTGAGATCATTAAAGTGCACTGTTGGAGAGGAGGAATGCGAAGTGGATTTATTGCTCATTTGCTCGAATACTATGAAAAAAAAACAATCACTCTTGAAGGGGGGTATAAATCCTTTAGACGTTGGGTGATTCAAAAGCTAAAATCAACAACCTTTTCCAAACTCATCGTCTTGACCGGCTTAACCGGAACCGGTAAAACGGCTATTTTAAATGAATTGCAAGTCATGGGCGAACAAGTGATCGATCTAGAAAAGCTTGCAAACCATAAGGGAAGTGCATTTGGAGGGATCGGTCTTAGTGATCAGCCCACTCAAGAACAGTTTGAAAATGACCTTGCCATTGACCTTAAAAAATTTGATTTGAGCCAGCCTATTTGGATTGAAGACGAAAGCCGTTTAATAGGCAATCGCCATATCCCAAATGGCCTATTCAATCAGCTAAGAGAGGGAACTCCCATTTTAATCGAATGTTCCATCGAAGAACGCCTAAGACGCTTAATCATGGAATATGGCACTGCGCCGAAAGAGCAATTGATCGATTCTGTGAATTGCATTTCTAAGAGATTGGGGGGCTTGCTTACAAATGAAATTAAAAGAGATATAGAAAATGGCGATTTAGAAAAAACTTTTGAAAAATTGCTCAGTTATTATGATAAATGCTATCTTTACCAAATGACTAGACGAAAGTTCAATCATAGTATCAATGCGCCATTCAATTCTTCATCCATGGACATAGCGAAAGCATTGATAGATTTTCTAAGATAATTTCTTGATTTCCTTTATTTAACGTGCTATACCGGAAGTTCCACTTTTTGATGGTCCACTTTTTGTATCTTTTTGATTCTAAGCATATTTGCAATTCGCTTTTAGTGTCTACACACACAACGACGCGAACTGCAAAATGCTTAGAATCAAAAATCTAACAAAAATCGAACCATCAAAAAATGGAACTTCCGGTATACAAAAGCAACTTCAAAGTTTGAGAGAGAAAAAATGTTAGCCCTTCATTTTCCATTTTTAATATTAACCCTAACTTTATGTTTTTCTTTTTTATCAGGCGAAACATTTCGTGTTCCGGCAAACACTGGGACAACCACGTTAGGACTCTATCATCTTGATAAAACGCCAAGCATAAAAATTCGTTCTGGGGATATCGTTTCAATGGAAACGTGGAATAGCTGTCTTCATGAAATGGTCTTTAATAAAACAACACCTGCTGATGTCGCTAAATTTTATCAAAAGCATGATATTCAAAAAAGAAGAGGCATGCACACCTTAACAGGTCCTGTCTATATAGAAGAAGCTGAGCCGGGAGATGTTTTAGAAATTCGCATTCTTGAGATTAAATTGAATGATTTTGGATATAATTTTTTAAGCCCGACACAAGGGATCCTTTCAGAATTCACAAAACCGAGAATTAAATATTTTAAATTTGATAAATTGCACAACTCCACCGAATTTGTAAAAGGCGTCTGTCTTCAGTTAAAGCCTTTTCCCGGAATTGTTGCTGTTGCTCCCCCTTTAGATTGGCCCACAGATTGGCCGGTGAATATGGCAACTCAAATGGGGCAACCGGTTAAAGGAGAATTTAATTCAGTCCCTCCCGGCCCATTTGGAGGAAATTTAGATCAACCGGAACTGCAAGCAGGATCCATTCTCTATCTTCCTATTTTTCAAAAAGGCGCCCTTGTTTGGACGGGGGATTCCCATGCCATGCAAAGTAATGGAGAGATTGACATCACGGCATTAGAAACATCCTATGAATCCATCGTTTTTCAATTTATTTTAAGAAAAGATTTAAGGGCGGAGGGAGTTTTAGATAAAACAAAGCGAAAAGGAGGAAATGTTTTTACATGGCCGATTATTGAAAATGAAACGCATTGGATGATTGTGGGTTTAAATGTTGATTTATTTGAAGCGATGAAGCTAGCATCTCGAAATGCGATTGATTTTCTAGTTCGCACTCAAGGTTTCTCTCCTGAAGAAAGTTATCAATTTTTAAGCATGGTAGGTGATTTCGAAATCGCTGAAGCTGTTAATGTCATTAAAAACGTAACAGTACATATCCCAAAAGAACCTTTTAAAGGCATTGGTAAAACATGCACGCTTTGTTCCGAAGGAAAATTCCCGATCAAAACACCAAAACAAACTCCCGCCACCTCTTGTTCACCGCAAGAAGGTATAACCTTAGAATAGGAGTTAAGGAAATGAATGTGTATCTCATCTTTTTTTCATTTATTTTAGTCATTGGAAAAATCTCAGCCGAAAGCATTGCTTTAGACAATCAAACTAGCCATCCTCTGTCATCGGAGGAATCAAAAATAGCTATTCAGTGGGCAAAATCGGCTAAAGAAATAGACGAAGAAAATCATGCTCTACAATATGGCTTGGAATTAAATTTCAAAAATATAGATTTTATCAAGCAAAAAGGGGAATTCAATTTAAATGTCCCGGAAAAAGCTGAATATTTTAGAATCATAGCCTGGTCAAAAAAAGAAGAAAAAGAGCCTGATCATGTCACCAATTGGATTGAAATTACCCCCCAAAAAAAATATACTTTAAAGCAAGATGACTTAATTCCCGTGGTTCTGATGAGTGGAATGGGATGCTAGTAAAAAATTGCAACATGATTGATGACTTTATCCATTTTCTGAACGGGTCTCCCACCGCATGGCATGCTGTTGAAAATATCAGACGATGCTTGCTAAATAATAGCTTTCAAGAGCTTTCAGAAGAAGATCTCTGGGATCTTCAGCCCGGCGGTTCTTATTTTGTCACTAAAAATGGATCGACCATTTGTGCTTTTATTTTACCCCAAAATCTTCCGAAAAAAATTCGCTTAATCGCCTCTCATACCGATAGCCCCGGTTTTAAATTAAAACCACACCCCGAATTAAGAAAAGGGGGCGCCATTTTGCTTGGATTAGAAGTTTATGGTTCACCCCTCCTTTCATCTTGGTTGAATAGAGATTTAGGAATTGGCGGAAGGGTGATTTTCCTAAGTAAAGAGCAAGGAATAAAAGAAGCTGTCATTTCTCTTGACCGCTATCCTGTCATCATTCCGCAACTCGCTGTTCATTTAGATAGAGAAGTAAACGACAAGGGGCTTTTACTCAATAAACAAGATCATTTCAATGCACTTGCTTCAATGGAAAGCGCCTTCAAGGAAAAGGGTTCTTATTTGGAGTACCTTCTTTCTGCCATTGACCAATTTGATCGATTGCTTGCACATGACCTTTTCCTCTATCCTTTGGAAAGAGCTCGTTGCATTGGATACAACGACACTTTTATTTCCGGATATCGAATTGACAGCTTAGCAAGCGTGCATGCAGCCATCACAGCCTTTTTGGAAAATAAAAAAGCTTTACCGGATGAAATCAAAATGGTTGTGTTTTGGGATAATGAAGAAGTGGGCTCAAATACCGCACAAGGAGTCTCCTCCCCTTTTTTTAATCAATTATTAGAGAGAATTATCCATCAATTTAAGGGAACAAGAGAAGATTTTTTTGTCATGCTCAATCGCTCAACATGCATATCGGTAGATTTAGCCCATGCCCTGCATCCAAATTATACAGATAAACACGATGCTAAACACCAGCCAATTTTAGGAGAAGGCATTGTTCTTAAAAGCAATGCCCAGCAACGCTATGCCACTTCTGCAAAAAGTTCCTTACCCATTCAAAAGATGGCGGCATTAAAACAGCTCCCTTTACAATATTTTGCCAGTCGGAATGATATTCCATGTGGAACAACGATAGGACCCCTGCAAGCCACCATCAGTGGAATGTCGACAGTCGATATAGGATGCAGCCAGCTTTCAATGCATTCTTCTCGTGAATTGATGGCTGCCCAAGACCATATCGATATGTGCAATCTCTTGTCAGGAATTTTAAATGAATAATTAATTAAAGGTATTCACATGATAAATACTAAATATCCATATAATCAAGGGAGCACCCCTTTAAGTAGTAGCGTTTCTCTGAGTCCATCACCTAAATCCCCCCCCACTACTGATGAAATGCGTAAGGCAGAGCTGATCTATGAATTAGTCTCTTTACTTAAGGGAACACATGATCAACTATCTAAAGATTGTTTGTATGGTGTGGTAAAAGAAGCTATTGATGAAAATAAAGATCCATTCATTAGAAAATATTACTTACTCATGATAAAAAAAGCACTACTAGATTTAAAATCTTAAGCTTTTAAATCTTCGGTGGTTGTTTCAAAAAAAGAGGACTCGACCACCTCTTTAAAGACTTTTGAAGGCTCTAATAATAGGTGGACGTCCTTTTTTTTAGAAACATAATTGAGTAATATTTCTACCGCGACAGTCCGGTCTTCAATAGATAAGAAAGTCAACTGCTCCCATGCCCTTTCGATTAAACCGGAAGTCAATTTTTCATGTTCACTTAGCTTTTTTGAAGATTCAGGTTTAAATTTACCCAAAAGCAAGTCTCTTAATTCTTCGGATTCGATCCCTCCAAAAGAATCGCCATGGATCTTTCCAACTTCGATGGAATAAAGAAGGCTTAGAGCAACCCCGATTAAAACGACTTTTAGCAATCGACTTAATCGCTCCCGCCCATCTACTGTTAAGCCATCGATCCCTTTTATATGCTGAAGCAAAGGGTGATGGATAAAGTTGGGATCAAAAACCATTTTTATGACATCTTTTGCAAATTGATGAATCAACTGTAAATGATTTTTTCCCTGTTTATTTTTTAAATTTGAAATGGCTTCATTCCAGGAATGATAATAAATCGGACCAACCACCATTAAATTGATGAATGGCACAATGTCTTGGATAGAAACTGAAGCTAAGAGCGGCTGTAGCTTTTCAACCATTTCTGCAATCCCACCAAGAGAACTCGCTGAATGAATAGCTTCCGATCCAATCGCGTAGCCACCGGCAAGTATCGATGCCATCAGGGGAAGGATCGTCATTCGTGCGGCATCCGATGATGGCGCCGATTCGCTGACTGCATCCGGTCTAGAAACTTTTTCGATTAAACGACATCGATCGAGCATAGAAATGAATTCTACATCTCCACTTTCAGCTGCTGCATTAGCTGAACTAACGCCTTGAACCCCCGACACCTTTTTTCCTCGTTGATCGCCTTTATTTAAAAGCTCTTGAATTTCTCGATAATGGGGGGATAAGAGAAGCTGACGAACATATTCTTCGATTTCGCGCAAATTATTCATCCATCCTTTTAATACTTCATCTTTAATTTCCGCTTCTTTAAGAGTAAAACTGTAAATAATTTCAGTGTTAGGGACCCCTTTTGCATCTACGGAGGCAATCGCAAAGGCTTCACAATTTTCCAAAGGAGTTGCCAATATTGGTTGTGCCATTGCTGGGGTCAATTCAGGTTTTACCGATTTGCTTTTTTCAATAGATGAAAGAGAATTGTCTATATGGGGCTTAAAATCACCGTGAGAAGAAGAGATGTGATGGCTTTTTTGTGATTTATTTACCCCATCATCTGAAATTTGATTTGGCATAAAAAACTCTTTTTAACCAATAAAGAAATTTTAGAATAAATCCGCCTAAATTAATTATAACATGAAAAATATTTAATGCATTAATTAATTAAAAAATGGATTCACAAAATCTTAACTCTATAAAAATAAAATAAAAATAAAAATATGATAGGTTTATCGGAAAAGAAAGGAGTAAAAAATGGATCCAATAAACTCATCCCATTGGACAGAAAAAAATTCTTTTGACATAGTTCAAATAAAATTTATGCAATATGACTTCATTGCCAACCGCTAAAACCACATCTTCAGGATCTCTCAATTTGCAAGAAGCTGCAAAAATAGAGGGGGAAAAATTTCAAGAATATTACCTTTGGCTAGAAAAGGCGATGCCGAAAGCTTTCTTTGAAGAAGTCGATCAAGAAAATTTAATGCTGATCACGCACAGTTTAATGGGATTTAATCTTCAGGATTATTTTTCAACTATTCATAGAAAAAATTCAGCAATTGCGCTTTCGCTAGACACACCGGATGCAGACCTAAGAATTTTAGAACCCTTTACCACATATGGAATAAAAAACTATCAGGCCTATGTCTCCAAAGAGCCCGCTCCATTTCCGGGAATTTCCTCCCCGCTGCGCATTGCAACCATTGATTTTACTGAGGCCATTGAATCAGGGGAAAAAAATTTAACCATCCAATTTAAAGAGCAGCTAAAAGTTTTAGTTAAAAAAGAAAATGCCGAAATTACCGATCAAGACATTGATGAATGCTTGGAAAAAATGAATGCTCGCTTTCTACTCGCCTTGCCTATTGAACGGTTAGCATTGGCCATTCACCTTTTCTACCGCGCTAAAAGTCGAGATAACTGCCAATATGATGTCCGCTATGAAGAACATTGGCAAGAAAAGGGACTTCCCTCAATGTATATTGTGCTGGCATGGCGCAATACACCTAAATACAACTTTCTCTTTCGACTCGCTAGAGTCGTCTATCGACATGGCTTAAGTGTCAAAAGAGTCAATGCCACCTATGCTGACGCCTCAAATAGAAAAAACGTCTTAGTGATGACCTTAAGCCTCCATGGAAGCAATGGGCAAGCTGTTTGGGATGTTGCAGATATCCCTGATCTTTTAAGGGAGATTTCTGCAGTCAAATATTTTGAAGCCTTTGACATGATCGACAAACTTTTGGTCGATCGAAGAATCATTTCTGGGAACATGGGCAATTTGCTTCGCGCCATGGTCACCTTTATTCATCAAGCCCTTGTGCATGTGGATACAAATTTATATACCATCGAAAATATCGAAGAAGCGCTTTGCCGCCATCCGGAACTCACCTCTATTTTATGCGAAGCATTCAAATATCGCTTTGACCCTAGCCATTCCGATATTGAAAAATTTGAACAAACTAAAATAAAATTCCTTGAAGATGTTGAACAACTTGATACCGGTCAAGAAAGCAACGATCTTCGCCGCAAGAATGTTTTGATTCAAGGGATGAATTTTGTCACATACACCTTGAAGACAAACTTTTATCGCCTGAATTATACTGCATTAAGCTTCAGATTGGATCCTCTTTACTTAGATGCTATTCCATTTGACCGGCAAAAAAAATTCCCCGATATCCCTTTTGGCATTTTTTTTATCAAAGGGATGCATTTTTTTGCCTTTCATATCCGTTTTAAAGACCTTTCGAGGGGAGGCTTAAGAACCGTTTATCCCGATCAGCTCGAACAGATGATTGCAGAAAGAAACCATGTCTTTGTGGAATGTTATCATTTAGCCTGGACGCAACACAAAAAAAATAAAGACATCCCTGAAGGGGGCTCGAAAGGAGTCATTTTTTTACAACCTTATTCTCAAATCGACTTCGAATCCCCCATTTTAAGAAATGAACTTGAATGGCTGAAAATCCCCGCACAAGAAATAGAAAAAAAGGTTCAGGCTTTCCAAAACGATCAAAAACTTGAATATCTCTATCTTTCTCAAAGAGCTTTTGTCGAAAGTTTGTTATCAATAATCAACTGCGATTCATTCGGAAAAATTCGCATGAGGTTCATTATCGATTATTGGAAAAAACCTGAATACATCTATTTAGGTCCCGATGAAAATATGCATGATTCGATGATTGAATGGATTGCCAATTTCAGCAAAAAATATCAATATAGACCGGGAGGAGCCTTTATTTCCAGTAAGCCAAAAGCTGGAATCAACCATAAAGAATTCGGAGTCACCTCTCTTGGAATCAATGTCTACATGCATAGTGCCTTAGAATTTTTGGGAATTAATCCTGAAAAGGACCTTTTTACAATAAAAATGACCGGGGGTCCGGATGGAGATGTTGCAGGAAATCAAATATTGAATCTCTATAAATACTACCCAAATACAGCCAAATTGATTGCACTAACCGATGGTTCTGGAACGATTTTTGATAAAAACGGACTAGACCTAGCAACCCTTAAAGAACTCTTTCATCAATCAAAGGGAATTGGCTATTACCCTCCCGAGAAACTTTCAACAGGCGGTTTTTTAGTTAATAAAAAAATCAATCGCTATCCTTCTGCCTACATCCAAGAAACGTTGTGCTGCCGCAAAGTTGGGGATCAAGTCACTGAAGAATGGTTATCGGGAAGTGAAACCAACCACCTGCTTAGACTCAATGTGCAT
The DNA here is from genome assembly GCA_025451995.1 of Parachlamydiaceae bacterium. Lineage (GTDB taxonomy): Bacteria > Chlamydiota > Chlamydiia > Chlamydiales > Parachlamydiaceae > JANWJE01. Next base: position 16,215 of record JANWJE010000093.1, read on the forward strand.
CAAACTGAAACAGACATTTTTATTCCTGCCGGAGGACGGCCTAGAACTTTAAATGAAACAAACGTCAATGAATTTTTAAATGCATCGGGAATTCCCACTTCTCGAGCAATCATCGAAGGGGCAAATCTCTATTTAAATCACAAAGCGAGAAGATTTCTCGAAGAAAAAGGAACTTTAATTTTCAAAGACAGCTCAGCAAATAAAGGAGGCGTGATCTGCTCTTCGTTTGAAGTCCTTTGCGGATTATCAATCGATGATGCCGCCTTTATCAAACATAAAAAAGAACTCGTGGCTGAAATATTAGAAAAAGTGAAGGGATGCGCCATGAGCGAAGCTGATCTTTTATTGCGCACATACAAAGAAACAGGCGATTATTTGACAACCATTTCAGACCGCATTTCAGAACACATCAACCAATATACCTTTCAACTTTTAAATTATTTAGAACTTCTTCCTCTTCCAAGCGACTCCAAAGATCCGATGACACGCTGCTTTTTAAATTACAACCTTCCCACTTTACAACACTCCTTTCAACAAGAACTTCTTAGGGAAATTCCCGATCACCATAAAAAGGCCATTATCGCTCGCTCAATTGCCTCCTACATGGTCTACAAAAAAGGACTTTCTTGGTCGCCATCCATTGTCGACATTCTCCCCCTCATTTTAGCGGGAACTGAGCTTACAGAGTGATTTGTGTTTGACGCTATTCCTCTGCATAAATCTATGTTTTGAATAATCCTAGAAACGGCAGTTGAAGGCGATAATTTGGTGTAAAGAAAAAATTAGAAAAACAAAGTGCGAACCAGGTCGTCTCGACCTGCCTAAAGCGAAAGTTCCCCAATGCCATCGACATTTTTCTCGAGTGAAATCAGCACTCAAACATTCTAAGTGCTAATTTTTATTGACTCCTTAAGAACCCTTTCTTTATAATCGAGTTTTAATATGATGGAGGTTTACCTTGAAATCATGGAAGCCTGTTTCCATTAAGAGAATGGGGAAACAAGATCGAGAAAAAACGATCCTGCTGGGTTTAGTAGAATATTATATTCAGACCGGTAAACCGGTGGGCTCAAACACCCTAAAAGATGAGGGATTTGGAGATTTAAGCTCTGCAACCATTCGCAATTATTTCGCAAAACTTGAAGAAACCGGTTATTTGACCCAAGCTCATTCTTCCGGCGGCCGCATTCCCACCGATTTAGCCTACCGTTTTTATGCTGACTATTATCTCAATGAACATGAATCGAAACTAGAAAAAAACCCTTTTGAATCATTGCGTTCCTTTGATTCGAGGGAAATCGCCCTCTTCCTGCAAGAGGCGGCTGAACGTCTAAGCCAAGAAAGTCATTGCGCTGTCTTTGTATCTGCTCCTCGTTTTGATCACGATTTTGTCATTGATATCAAGTTAGTCTCCTTGGATGCTTTTCGGTGCCTTTGCGTTTTAATTACAGACTTTGGTGTGATCCAAACAGAAGTTCTGCACCTTCCGGAAAAATTTTCATCTTTCGGCATCAAACGCATTGAGAGCTATTTTCACTGGAGATTGAGCGGCGTTGGCCAAAAACCTGAAAATTTAGAGCCTGAGGAAGAAGCGATTGGCCAGTCCATCTACAATGAAATCATGCTCCGCTATATCGTTAGCTATTCAAACTTTCAAGATGAAGATATTTACAGAACCGGCTTTTCAAACCTGCTCAATTATCCCGATTTTCAAGATACCCGTCTATTGGCGAGCAGCCTATCAATTTTCGAAAATGTTCACCGCATGCGTTTGCTTTTGAAAGAGTCTGTTTCCTTCGATGAAACAAAATTTTGGATCGGAAATGACCTGGACCATGTCGTTCCAAATAGCAACTGTGCGATTCTTGCAGCACCTTATTACATTCACAATAAGCCTGTTGGTGCGATTGGCCTCCTCGGACCAACACGATTGCCTTATCGAGATCTTTTTGCGATCCTTCCCGCTTTTTCGGAATGCATTAGCGATGTTCTCACCAGAAATATTTATAAATTTAAAATTAGCTACCGTCAACCCGATACCGGAGAGCTTTACCTACAAAAAGAAGAATATCGATTGATTGGACAATCGAGATTAATACTACTAGAAGATAAGAGGAGTCACCATGGTGAATGAGAAGCAGGAAGAACCCTTAAACGATCTTGCAAATAATGAACAAGAGTTTCAGTTTGAAACGGCCGAATCGCCCAAAAAAGTCACGATTACAGATGAGGAACTGAAACATTTGCAAAAAGAGCTTATGGAATACAAAGATAAATATTTGCGCCTTTTAGCTGATGCTGAAAACGCAAGAAAGCGCTTGCAAAAAGAGAGGGGAGAAATCTCTAGATATGCAATTGAAAATTTAGTGGGCGACTTTCTAAAACCCCTCGATAATCTGGAAAATGCCCTTCAATTTGCCAATGCAATGTCAGAGGAAGTCAAAAATTGGGCTTTTGGATTTCAAATGATTCTAACTCAATTTAAAGATGCTTTAGCTCAGCATGGTGTTAATTCTTTCGATTCTATCGGAATGCCATTCAATCCGCATGATCATGAAGCAGTGGAAATGGTAGAATCGGAAACCGCGCCCCCCGGAATTATTTTAGAAGAAAATGTACGCGGATATCGCATGGGAGAGCGCACCATTCGAGCAGCTAGAGTTAAAGTTTCTAAAGAAAAAGAAAATAAATAATAAATAAGGAGTTTTGACATGAGTCAAAAAGAAAAAAAAGGACATATTATCGGAATTGACTTAGGAACGACTAACTCTTGCGTCGCCGTTATGGAGGGAGGAACACCAAAGGTCATCGCTTCTGCAGAAGGGACGAGAACAACACCATCAGTTGTCGCTTATAAAGGAAATGAACGCCTTGTCGGGGTCCCCGCAAAACGGCAAGCAGTCACCAATCCAGAAAACACCATTACCTCTTCAAAGCGCTTCATCGGTAGAAAGCATCAAGAAGTTCTCAATGAAATCAAAATGGTTCCTTATAAAGTCATTAGCAATAACAACGGAGATGCTGTCTTTGAGGCCCAAGGAAAGATGCTCACCCCCGAAGAAGTGGGAGCTCAGATTTTAATTAAAATGAAGGAAACTGCAGAAGCATATCTCGGAGAGAAAGTCACCGAAGCTGTCATCACAGTTCCCGCCTATTTTAATGACTCTCAACGGCAATCGACTAAAGATGCCGGGCGAATCGCAGGCCTCGATGTTAAAAGGATTATTCCAGAACCCACTGCCGCTGCGTTAGCTTACGGACTTGATAAGCAAAAAACTGAGAAAAAAATTGCAGTTTTTGACTTAGGGGGCGGAACCTTTGATATCTCTATCCTTGAAATCGGCGATGGTGTTTTTGAAGTTCTCTCAACAAATGGCGACACACACCTCGGCGGCGATGATTTTGATAATGAAATTCTCAAATGGATCATTGAAACATTTAAAAAAGAAACGGGCATTGATTTACATCACGATAAAATGGCCCTTCAACGTTTAAGAGATGCTGCGGAAAAAGCAAAAATCGAACTTTCAGGAGTTCAATCGACTGAGATCAATCAACCGTTCATCACTATGGATGCTTCAGGTCCAAAACACCTTTCGCTCACACTGACAAGAGCGCAGCTTGAAAATCTCACCCACCACTTGATCGAAAGAACAAAAGAGCCTTGCATAAAAGCATTAAAAGATTCGGGTCTTAGCAAAGATGACATCGGCGAAGTCATTTTAGTCGGCGGTATGACTCGTATGCCTGCCGTACAGGAAATGGTTAAGAGCATTTTTGGCAAGGAAGGGCATAAAGGGGTCAACCCAGATGAGGTTGTGGCTGTTGGAGCGGCAATTCAAGGGGGTGTTTTGACAGGTGTGGTAAAAGATGTCTTATTATTGGACGTCACACCATTGACTTTAGGAATTGAGACTTTAGGTGGAGTCTTGACGCCTCTCGTTGAGCGCAATACCACAATTCCCACTCAAAAGAAACAGATCTTCTCAACTGCAGCAGACAACCAACCCGCTGTTACCATTCGGGTCTTGCAGGGAGAAAGAAAAATGGCAAATGACAACAAAGAAGTCGGGCGCTTCGATTTAAGCGATATCCCACCCTCACCAAGGGGCATGCCTCAGATTGAAGTTTCTTTTGATATCGATGCGGACGGTATATTGCATGTCTCTGCTAAAGATCTCTCAAGTGGAAGAGAACAAAAAATCCGCATTGAAGCGCAATCCGGGCTTCAAGAGGAAGAGATAAAACGAATGCTAAGGGATGCCGAATTGCATGCCGATGAGGACAAGAAGAAAAAAGAAGAAGTTGAAACGCGCAACGAAGCAGATTCCCTTGCCTTCAGAGCGCAAAAAGCACTCGATGAATACAAAGATAAGGTTCCTCAGCAGGTCGCCACTGAAGTTTCGGGAAAAATCGAGACGTTGAAAAAAGCTCTTGAGGGTCAAGATAGCAGCCGTATACGTTCAGCCAAAGAAGAACTTGAGCGCAGCATGCAGCATATTGGCGAAGCGATGGCAAAAGCCGGACAAGCCGGACAAGGAGCCCATTCAGGCGCCGAATCTGCGGGCTTTACGGGAGGCGGCAGCTCAGCAGGCGGCGGGCAGCACAGCCAGCAAGAGAAAAAAGGGCCGGATGATATCGAAGAGGCCGAAGTAGAAATTATCGACGACAATAAACCATAGTCGAAGGATTGAGGGGAGTAATGGACAAGCGGCCATGGACAAACAACAATGGACAAAGATAAACAAACGATGCTAGCACACTAGCAAACACCTGTTGTTGTCCATGGTTGCTCGTCCATAAGTGTTGGTCCATAAGTGTTGGTCCATGGCCGCTTGTCCATTACTACCGCATTTTGCAATTAACTTATTATCTTTTTAAATTTAATTCTCTATAAAATTAAATTTATTTACTAAATATTTATATCCTGATATAATTACCTACTTAAATTAAATAGGATACACGCGCCTCATGTCAGCTTTATCCCCGACGAGTCTTATTCTACCTCTTGAAATAAAAACACCTGACTATCCTCCCGAATTTCCCCAACAGTTGAACTTAAAATCAATCGACCCCCTTTCGAACCAAACCTTTGAGCAGAATTTTTATGCCTGCCAACAAGGATTTATTCCCTATTATCCAATTTCAATTGTTGAGTCAGTAAGTCTTAATAAGCGATTTTTTCATATTTATGATATGATTCATTTTTTAAAATATGTAAAAAACAAAGAGGATGAAGCGCTCAATGGCCTACTCACCGGCAAACAAGTCGTCAAAGTTTATCATTTTGCCATAAAATGCTTATTTTTTAATCAAGACCAATACTGGAAGCTAGTCAACCTCGATGATTCCAAACATTCCCTAAAGCTATTCGAAATTAAATTTACAGAGATAAAAAACCCACAACTTATCGGCATCTTATTTGATTCACTTAATTTTTATAATAGTGATGGCGAAAATGCAGAAAAGCATCAACATCTAAGGAAAGCTCAATACGTTGTCGCACAACAAATCAACAAGGGTGCCTTATTTCCTCAATTAAGCGATACAGAAAGAGAATTAGAAGAATTGAGATGGCTAAGATGCTCAGCTCATGGCTCTTATGAAGGCCTGTTGAGATACGCCTCTAAATCTTATTTTAGTGGAAAAGATACCGAAAAAAATATTGCGCATTTGATTAATCAATCAAAAGTTTCACCTTTATATCCTCAGTCCCCTCTCTCCAAAACAGAATCTGAAGCAAAGAAAAAATTAATAAACCTAACTGCTACTCTTAAGAGTTAACTCGGGCTAATATCCTGTTAGAACACTTTTTTTAAGTGACTTTTATTGCATTTCTTACATAATTGATTCTTTATTCAAGTGAGATCTGTATGAAAAAGATCATGTTTCTTTACTCCCAGCATTTCCTATTATTTTTTTTATTCATTCTAACAGCGTGTTCTAGCACGCAGCCTCATTCCAAAAACACCCTAAAAATTAGCATGGAGGGCGAGCCCTTAACACTCGACCCAAGAAAAGTACGCGATTTAGAAACCGCCACTGTGATTCACATGATCTATGAAGGTCTCATGCGCAACGAAAACGGCTCGTCAACGCCCGCAATCGCCCAATCCGTAGATATTTCAGAGGATCAAAAGACCTATGTATTCCATCTAAGGGACACTCGCTGGTCCAATGGAGACCTTGTCACAGCCTTTGATTTTGAAAATACATGGAAAAGCCTTCTTGAACCTCATTTTCCCAGCCCCAATGCTTACCAGCTCTATGTTATACGCGGCTCTCAGGCAGCAAAAGAAGGAAAGGAAGCGATAGGCACAGTTGGGATACAAGCAATCGATGCCAAAACTCTCAAAGTAGAACTCGAGCAGCCAACTCCTTATTTTTTGAGTTTGGTTTCTACCTATTTCTTTTACCCTATTCACTCTTCAATTCTGAATGGAACGATTCCGCCGTCCGACCACATCATCACTAACGGCCCTTTCATGATTGAAGCCTGGAAGCATCATAGTGAACTGACAACCATTCCAAACCCCCATTATTGGGATAAAAATGCGGTTAAATTAGAAAGAATTCAACTGGTGACCCTAGAAAATAACACCGCTTTACAATTATTCCATCAAGGTGAATTGGACTGGTCAGGATCTCCCTTATCCACTTTGACGATTGACTCGCTTGCCTCTTTAAGAAATGGGGAAAAGTTAGAAATTGCCCCAGCTGCCGGCGTGTACTTCATGAGAGTGAATACCGAACAGCCTCCCTTTAATTCTATTAAAATGAGACAAGCTTTTGCCTTGAGCATTAATAGAGCTGATTTAGTCGAATTTGTCTTACAAGGGAATCAACGACCCGCTTTTGGTTTAGTTCCTTATTCATTTCTTGAAGGACAACCCCATTTTGAGGATAACGCCATACATCTTGCAAGCCAGTTTTTTAAAGAGGCTATGGACGAGCTAGGAATAACCCTCGAGTCGTTTCCAAAAACCACTATTCATTATGCAGCCGGAGAGCGCGCCCATAAAATCGCTCAAGTGGCGCAACAACAATGGAAGAAAGCTCTGGGTGTCGATGTCTTACTCCAAAGTAATGAATCCAAAATCCATTTTGATCTTTTAAAAAATCACAACTATCATTTAAGCATTGGATCTTGGTTTGCCGATTTCCACGATCCGATTGCATTTTTAGAAATTTTTAAAAGAAAAGAAAATGGAACGAATAACACCCAATGGGAAAATGAAATTTACAGACAGCTTTTGCAAATCTCGGCACTTCAAACAGATTCAAATGAAAGAAAGCAAACACTAAAACAAGCAGAGCGAATCTTAATCAATGAAATGCCAATCATCCCCCTTTTTTATGCTTCCTATAATTATGTCAAAAACCCAGCTGTTAAAGGGGTTTATTTTTCTGATTTAGGCTATCTAGATTTTAAACATGCTTCTTTAGTAGAATAGATGCCTCATTATGCACTAAGAAAGTTGATCTCCTTCTTTTTTTCCCTCTTTCTTATCACTACGATCACTTTTTTCCTGATGAAAATGACCCCCGGGGATCCTTTTGCAGAAGAACAATCGCTCCCTCAAGAGATGTTGCGAACATTAAATAAACAGCACGGCTTCGACCGAAGTTTATTTTCCCAATATCTCGATTATATGTTTGGGCTTTTTAAGGGGGACCTAGGATTTTCCCTCAAATATCCCGATAGAACCATCAAAGAAATTATTGTTGAAGGATTCACTATCTCTTCTCAACTTGGACTTCAGGCACTTTTGGTCGCATTTTTTTTTGGCATCAGCTTTGGGATAATCAGCGCTTACAAACCCCATCTTTGGCAAAACCAACTGTTGTTATTTTTTTCCATTTTAGCCCTTTCAATTCCAAGTTTTATTTTAGCCACACTTCTTCAATACACACTTGCCATTCGTTTCCCTTTTTTACCGGTCGCAAGGTGGGGAACTTTCTCACAAACCATTTTACCGACGTTGACCCTTGCAGCAGCGCCTATGGCATTGATTGCCCGTTTGATAAGAAATGAATTAATAGAAATTTTTCAAACGGATTACATAAAACTTGCAAAAGCCAAAGGGTTGCCTTTAAGAAAAATCTTTTTATCGCATGCACTCAAAAACGCTTGTTTGCCGGTGTTAAGCTATTTAGGGCCATTATTGGCAAATATTTTAGTCGGGAGTTTCATTATCGAAAAAATTTTTAGCATCCCTGGGCTTGGACAATGGTTTGTCAATAGCATTGCCAACAGAGATTATTCGTTGATTATGGGGCTCATTTTGTTTTATAGTTTTATTCTATTAACAGCAGTTTTCATTATCGATCTTCTTTACGGGCTCGTAGATCCCAGAATACGTATAAAATGAACTTTAATTTAGAAGACTGGATGCCCCTTGAATTTTATCCAAGAGAACATCTGGAATCCTCTTCGTTATCTCCTCTATGGAAAACTATTTTATCTCATTCCATGGTAAAACTCAGTCTCCTTATCCTGATTCCCCTTGTTTTTATAATGACTTTAGGACCAAGTCTCAGCGGTTATTCTTATGATGCCATCCATTTAGCCGCTAAAAACCAGCCTCCTTCCTCACAATTTTGGTTTGGAACAGATGATTTAGGGCGCGATTTATTTACACGCATTTGCTATGGAGCGAGAATTTCATTAACGGTGGGGTTGCTTGCTGCTTTAATCGATCTGGTTGTGGGCCTTTTCTGGGGAGGGGTTGCCGGCATGGCGGGAGGTCAAGCAGATGAATGGTTGATGCGGGGCGCTGACATCCTCTACTCATTGCCTTATTTATTGATTGTCATTCTGCTGACAGTTTTTTTAGGTTCGGGACTTTTTTCTTTAATCCTTGCAATCACCTGCACCGGGTGGATTACGATGGCTCGGATTGTGCGAGGGCAAATTCTTTTACTCAAAGAGATGGATTATGTGACAGCAGCAAAAGCGATGGGATCTGGTAATCTCAGATTGTTTATCACTCATCTTTTGCCCAATGCAAGGGGTCCCATACTCATCACCTTGACGCTCACCATTCCCTCAGCCATTTTTTCCGAAGCTTTTTTAAGTTTCTTAGGACTTGGAATTCAAGCCCCGCAAGCCAGCTGGGGGACAATGGCCTATGAAGGACTCCCTGCGATGCAATATTTTCCCTGGCGCCTCTTCTTTCCCGCCGCCTTTATCACACTCACCATGCTCGCCTTCCACCTTCTTGGGGAAGGGTTAAAAGAAACCTTTGAACAAACCGATTAAAATGAACCCGCTTCTTAAAGTTTCACATTTAAATCTTTCAAAAGATTCTAATCATTTTTTGCAGGATCTCTCATTTGAAATTTTTCCGGGAGAAATTGTCGGTTTAGTGGGAGAATCGGGTTGCGGCAAAAGTTTAACGGGATCGGCAATCATGGGCCTTCACCCTGAAGATTTTCAAATCCGGGGAGAGATTTTTTTCAAAGAGAAAAACCTTCTTAAATTAACACCAAAGCAATTAAATCAAATCCGAGGACAGCGTTTAAGCATCATTCTGCAAGACCCAACTCTTGCTCTCAATCCTTTAATTCCAATCGGAAAGCAGCTGATCGAAGGGCTCCAATTGCATAAAAAAATGCCGTGGAAGGCAGCTTATCAAAGGGGGATAGAATGGTTAAAAAAAGTAGACATCAGCGATCCGGAAAGCAGAATGAAGCAATACCCCCATGAGATTAGCGGTGGAATGAAACAGCGGATCCTCATTGCAATGGCGCTGATTTGCGAACCAAACTTTGTCATTGCGGATGAACCGACAACAGCCCTAGACGCTACCTTGCAAATTCAAATTTTAAAGTTATTGGAAAACTTGCAAAAAGAAATGGGGTTAACTCTTCTATTTATCACGCATGATTTAGGCATTGTAGCAACATTCTGCCAGCGGGTAATCGTCATGTACCGAGGTCAAATGGTTGAAAGTGGCGAAGTTAAAAATGTCTTCAGATGCCCCAAACACCCCTACACAAGGGCTTTATTGCTTTCAAATCAAAGTTTATCCGATGAAAGACGCCACCCTTTGTTCACTCTTAAAGGCTCCCCTCCATCATTTAAAGATACAATTAAAGGCTGCCCTTTTGCTTCCCGATGTCCTCAAGCAATGAATCTCTGCACAAAAGACAGCCCACCCCTTGTCTCTAAGGATGGCAACCATGCCCGTTGCTGGCTTCCATACGCAGAACAAATGTTAAAAAACTTATGAAACCTTTACTTGAAGCGCATCAAATTTCCAAGAACTATAAAATTAAAGGACAAACGTTGACAGCCCTGAAAGAAGTCTCTTTTACTATTGGGGAGTCCGAAATTGTGGGACTCTGCGGAGAAAGCGGCTCGGGAAAAACAACCCTTGGTAAAATTTTAATGGGGTTAATTCCTATCACTTCGGGCACATTATTTTTTGAAGGAAATCCCCTCAATGAAAAAAGAAATAAGGCCCTTTGTCAGAAAATCCAAATGATCTTTCAACACCCCGCTTCCTCTTTAGACCCGCAGATGAGCGTGGAAAAGATCCTCAGCGAGCCTTTTGCTATCCATTCAATCGATGGAAAAAGAAATCATCTAGAGGATTTAATGAGGCTACTCCATTTGGTGGGCTTATCGGAAGACTATTTGCGGCTCACTCCGAAACAGCTGAGCGGCGGACAAAAACAAAGAATTGCAATCGCCCGCTCGCTTGCATTAAATCCCCGGCTGCTCATTTGCGATGAGCCATTTTCAGCCCTCGATGTCACCATCCAAGCCCAGGTGATCAATCTTTTAATGGATATTCATCATGAACACCGGCTTTCCTACCTCATCATCTCACATGATTTAGCCGTCTTGCGCTATATGGCGCAAAAGCTTCTGATCCTCTATCTCGGACAAATGATGGAATATGGGGCGACAGCAGAAATTTTTAAAAACCCCTTGCATCCTTATACCCAAACCCTTCTCGCCTCAATTTTAAGCATTAAAACAGATCAGAAAAAAACAAGTGTGTTTATTAAAGGGGAAATTCCAAGTGTATTGAAACCTTTAGAGGGATGTCCTTTTTATTCTAGATGCCCACACGCCTCAAAGGCATGTGCCAAAACACCTCCCCCACTTAAAGAAGTGAGAGAGGGTCATTCAGTTGCGTGCTTTCTTTATTAACGGAAGAGACCGATCTTATTTTTCTTTCAGTTTTAGCTTGGCAGGCTTGCTCGTTTTAACTGTATTCACACCCACAACCTCGAATTTTGTACCTGGTTTAAGATATTTTTTTGGTACTTTAAATTTTAGGGTTTTTTTACCTTTGTTTTTCACTAAAAACACGTGTATTTTATGTCCTTTTTTAGGTTTAATACTGACATTGTAGGATTGGATGATTGTCCCACTGCGCTGCAAATTTTTCCAAGTCAGATAGACGGAAGGTTTATTCATTTTTTTGGCTTTCACAACAACATGTGCATTTGATGATGTAAGGCTGAGCCCTGATGGAGATTCGAACATCTGTGCACCATCAGCTGTTAAAAAAAGGAACAATAGCTCATTCGTGCAAGATCCATCAGTACTGGTGAATAATACTTGAGTATAGCCCAAAGGAGTCTCTGGAGTCACGGCTAGTGTAGCATCAGTCTCAACAGAAGTTGTCGATTGTTGAAGGATGGCAGTGGTACCAGGAGAAGTATTTTCAGCATCCACAGCTAAAGTTCCTACACCATTAACAGATAGACCAAAAATAACAGGACTATTTGTGTTACTTTGTAAAGGTACGATGCCGATACTCTGATTGGGGACTATAAAAGGACATGCACTCGCAATGACATTAACCGTAAATTCTTGAGAACAATTGCTTGAGGTAACTAAAGAAATCGTATAGGTGCCGACATCTGGTGTACCTGGTTGACCATTGAGTGTGACCACTCCACTTTCATTATCAAGCCACAGCCATGGCATTGGGTCAGTTTTTGAAAGCCCTACTACATCAGAGCTCAGATTATAGATTGTATTTGCTCCTGCAGTAAAAGCGAGCGTAGTGACCCCTGTCTGTCCATCGATCGTAATTCCACAATCTTCCTGTGCAAATATTCCTACTGGCAAGAGTGCGATCATTGCCAAGAAAACTAACATTTTTTTTAAGCTTTGCATAATTTTAAGCCTCTCTTTTTAGGACACCCTATCAAATAAAAAATTTAATTTGCAAGAAAAAAAATACTCAGCGGAAATTGCTGCAATTTTGAAAAGAAGCCAATTTTAGATCAGTTATTAATGTATTGATTAAATGCTTAATAAATGCTATTTTTATTCCTATAATTAAACAAAAAGCAAATATATCATGAATAGTTTATATAATAATTTTTTAACAGGCACAAATTATCCTGAATTTCGACCTCTTATAAAAGGAGATCTTCTCTCCGATTTTTTTGAAAATATTGGCAGCAATTTTAAACAATTTAAAAACCAAGCAATTTTTTTCCTAAATGAATTCGATGCTATCGATAAACTTCAATTACTAAGCGAAGAAATCAAGCTATTTCAAATAGAATATAAAAAACAGCTAATACTGAGAAAAATTACTTTATTATCTTTAAATGAAATAGAAGCTGCAGAAAATATGATCGACCAAGAAATTGATCAACTTCAAAAGAAAATTTTTTCAGAAGAAGACTTCACATACAATCAAGAAGAACTGCAATTTGAACTTGAAATTGAAACACCCCTCATGTCCAATCTGAGCAGCGGATCTTTGTATAATATGGCAACACCCAATCTCTATGATTCATCTCCCAACACAGATTGCTGCTACTCCCCACTAAACATTGAACCCAAAGAAAATGAAAGCGAAACACCCGCTCTATGGAAAATGATCAAAAAGAATTATACATCCAATGAGAATCATTTTATTCCATTAAAAGACCACAGCGATTCGGAATGGTCTGAATAGTCTTACCATGGAGACCAATGCGATAAAAGACGACTTAAGTCATGGTATGTTAAAAAGAGGAAAAAGCCCATGAGCAATACAGCAAAGGGAATGATGAGTTTTTCTAACGTTTTTGATTTTAATCTTTTCCCTGTGATGAGTTCATAGATCGATAGGCAAATCGTTCCGCCATCAAGAACTGGTAGGGGCAACAGATTGAGCACTCCAAGATTTAAGCTAATCGCTCCAAGCCAAAAGAGCGCTTCTTTTAAGCTCACCATAGAATTGTCATGGACGACTTGAACAATCCCAATCGGGCCGCTCATCCATTTTGGATTTAGAGAACCTGAAACAAGCGCTTTTAATGTATGCCAAATCTCTTCAAATACCTTATAAAATAAACGGAATGGATTTGGATTATATTCCACTTTCACATCTTCAATATAGGGTAGTCCTAAAAAGAGTTGTTTCGACCGTGTTTCATAAAGCTGCTTCACATGGGCCCGCTTTTCAGGATCTTCAATATTATCTATAGAGCGAGCCTCTTCTTGCAAATCCTCTTGCATTTGTGCGCGAGTCTCTTCGCTCAAGCTGAAATCTTTCTGAGTCTTAGGCACCACTGGATTGAGCAAATAGAGATTTCCCGCTGGATGAGGTGTTTTTGAAATCCCAATTTGAGAAGTCACTTCTCGCAAATCATCCCATTTATACTGTTGGTCAAATAAACCATCCGCTAACTGCCATCCAACAATACGCTCGATTTTTGGATCGCGCTCAACAACGATATTCACACGGTGTTCTTGTAAAAGGGATAAAATTTGAAAAGCATGGTGAATTTCTTCTCCATCAATTGCCAAAATACGATCCCCTTCTTGAAGGGGTTGATCAACCTGTCCAAAGGGATTTTTTGAAAACACCTCTTGGTCTTTTTCTTGGTCGATGAATTTTAACGGACCTTCAACCAACCCTTCGTTATTCAGATTATAAGGGATATAATAAAGCTTTTGTAATTTAGCTCCTTTTAACTTTGCCTCAAATTGCCAGTCGAGAATTTCTTCTTTAATTTCCGGACTAAGTTTTAATTCCTCTATTCTAACGCGTGGCACCCGTCGAAGAAGAATATTTGAGCCGCGTCGAACCGTCACTAATGCTTTAGAATCATTAAGGGTATGCGATAATTCATTAAGAGAATAGATTTCAATGCCATCGGCCCATACGATGCGATCGCCATGTTGAATGCCGCTATGATGCATAGGGGATCCTTCTGGAAGGGAATTTTCCTGCTCATGCGTCTGTTTGCCATAAATAATATAGCTTGCAGGATTCAATATTCCTAAAGTGAGGATGTCTTTCTCAAATGCATTGGGATTTGGATAAGGCTTAATGCGATAACTAAAAGGTGTTTTTCTTTTCGTTTGGGGATCGACTTTAAATCCATCAATTTCCACTTCAGATCCGGAATGGGTCATCGGTATGCTGACATGGTCTTTGACACCTTCATAAGAGTGGCCATTATAAGAGATAATCTCATCCCCTGGCCGCATTCCTTTGAGATAAAGTTCGGATCTTGGATCTATCCAACCGATTTTATGAGTAAATTCACTAAATTTTTTTTCCCTTCCCCCAATTGTCCATAAAGCGGTAAAAGCGAGCAAGGCAAAGACAATATTGACAAAAGGGCCCATAAAAGCCACTTTGATTCTGTCGAGCGGTTTTTTTCCAAAAAAGCCATCTTCTATATCATAAATATCGCGTTGTTCTCCGGCTTCCATTCCTGCAATTTTTACATAACCGCCAAACAATAGCCATCCAATTTGCCAACGCACACCACCCTGCATCCAATAATAGATTGGCTTCCCAAATCCAATCGAAAAAGTTTCGACGCGCATTCCTAAGCGGCGTGCCATGTAATAATGACCAAGCTCATGAATAAAAATGAGAAAACTTAATCCTAGGATAGCGAAAATAATATATAAAATGCTGACTAAAGTCATACTTACCTTTTTTTATCTATAACTCTCGTGGGCGACTGGAATCCCAGCGGCCTCTTCACGAGCCTGGGCATCTACTGCCAATATTTCATCTAATCTTTCTACCGATTGAATGTGATGTTGCTCCATTAACCTTTCAAGATGAATGGCGATATCGCACCAACTTATTTCTCCAATCAGAAATTTATCGACTAAAATTTCATTTGCCCCGTTCATATAACAGGGCAAACTTCCGCCCCGTTTCATCGCTTCATAAGCTAAATGGAGGCATCTAAATTTTTCCACATCCGGTTTAAAAAATTCCAGTTTTGCAAATTTCTCAAAATCAAAGGGCTCAAGCATCCCATCGGAGCGATCCGGATAGGTCATTGCATATTGAATGGGAGTAATCATATGAGGTGCACCCATTTGAGCCAACATCGAACAATCTTTAAATTCAACCAAACTATGAATAATGCTTTGGGGATGAATAATCACATCCATTTTATCCATTGGGATATTAAATAACCAGTAAGCTTCGATGAGTTCCAACCCTTTATTCATAAGGGTAGATGAGTCAATAGTTACCTTAGGCCCCATCATCCATGTGGGATGCTTGAGCGCCTGTGCGGCAGTCACATGTTCTAAATTTTCTTGGGTATATTCGCGAAAAGGGCCACCAGAAGATGTGAGGATCAAGCGTCTAATGTTGGTTCTTTTTTCGCCATTTAGACATTGAAAAATGGCGCTATGTTCACTGTCTATAGGAATTAACTCAATTCCTTTTTCCTTGACGAGTCGCATGACCAAAGACCCAGCCGATACGAGCACTTCTTTATTGGCAAGGGCAACATTTTTTCCGGCCATAATCGCTTCAACGGTCGGTTGCAATCCCATGGTTCCGGCAATGGCAGAGATGATCAAATCAGCATCAGCATAAGCAGCGACCGCCTTTAAGCCGTCCATGCCGGATAAAATCGTGCGGCCGGGGAGCCGTTTTTGAAGTTCCAAGGCTTTTTCCGGCTTATAGACTGCAATGATTTTAGGCGAAAATTCGAGTGCCTGCTTCTCTAAAAGATCGATATTATCCCTGGCAGCCAAGGCGACAACTTGAAAGTCATTTTTTAAATGACGAGCGACTTGGAGAGTGTTCCTCCCGATTGATCCAGTGCTTCCTAGGATGGAAATTTTTTTCATTGTTCACGAAAAATAAAAGATAATTTGACTAACTCACTTTACACGCTTAGAGCGACATTTCGACCGAGCCAAAGCCCCGGGAACGAATGATTGAAAAGGGGGCAATATTCACTCAATATGGCCCCCTTTTCAATCATTCGTTCGCGGGAGCTTTGGCTTCGGTCCAAATGCCGCTCTAAGTGCGTAAGGTGAGTAAGTATAGCACGGGAGTTGAAAAAGTCAAGTGTTATACGAAGTATCACCATACCTCGACTTTGTACAAAGTCGAGTACACAGCCAATCGGCATTTTTTCTGGACGGAGTATATACTCCGTCCAGTTGAAACCTGGAAATTTTGACAGGAAAGAGCCCTGAATTTGAATCAGCCAAAGCAGATCTTCTTATTCTTATTCTTAATCTTAATCCCTAACTCCTTCGATTGTTACGTAATAT
>JANWJE010000094.1 GCA_025451995.1 Parachlamydiaceae bacterium
GCTACAGCGCCTTTGGCAAAACATCTCCCATCACACTCAATCCATGGCGCTTTGCCAATCGTCGCCAAATAGCAGACCTCACTCTCTTCACCCATCGCTTTTACAACCCCCGCTTGATGCGCTGGCTCACCCCAGACCCCATCGGCTTTGCAGATGGCCTAAATCTTTATACTTATCTCCATAATCAACCATTCTGCTATAAGGATCTGGATGGCAAGTTTGCGATTGCTGCACCACATTTGGGGTTGCATTAAGTCCCATTATTGCCCCGACACTGGCCACTTTCGCTGTTTTAGCTGTTGGATATAGCGCTTACCAATTGGCAATTTACGCAGAAAGTAAGCTAGATCAAGATAATTTGGTTGAAATTATACAAGAGGATAATAAAGCAGAAAATGATAGAAAGAAAAAATATAGAGAAGCAAATTTTCCTGGCAACGATAAAGATCTAGAAAATAATTCCGATTGGAGAGAAACAACTCATCCAAATCAAAAACAAGCAGGCCATAGGGAATTTGAAAATATTAAAACTGGTGAAAAACTCCGTTTTGATAAAGGAGATCCTATGAGTCAAGGTCATGAATTTAATGACCATTATCATAGATATAATCCAAATTCAACCGGAAGACATAATCAATATTTAGATAATGAAGGAAATCCAACACGTCGAGGTGCAGATAATTCTCACCTTTATCCACCCGAAGGGATTTATTGGAATTTTAATTAAAGGAAATCTAATGGAAATTGAAAAATATACAGGTCTTTTTCACGATGGAACAATAAAAGATATTATTTCTATTAACGATGTTATAGAAATACTTATGGAAAGCAGCGAAATAAACGAAGACTTCGATCTAAAAGATTTTATCTTATCAAAGTATAACACAATAATTGGAAAGTTAATAATTAAAAATATTAATAAAATTTTAGTAAACAATAAATTTCAAGATAAATTAAAAATGCGTACAAATGATGGCGAAATCTTACGCTTTAAAATAACTGATAATAAAATTATTGAGTTATTAATAAAGTGGATTGAATTTACAAACAAACAATCAGAGATAGATCATATTATAATTGAAGCTGATAAAATTCACTGGGAAAACAAATTGGATTTTTTTGATTATAGAATTGTTTTATAACTTATAAAATATTTCAATTAAAATGACATTAAATGTAAATAAAAGAGGCTGGATCATGCAATTCGCATGATTTTATTTTATGCAAATTGCATGGCCCGGCCCCTTTTCTTCTTTTCCATGGCCCGGCCCCTTTTCCACTTGCTGGCGCTTTTGGAACAACTGGATTAGTGCTAAGCGGCTACTTTAGGTACAATTGCCGGGATTGTTTGTGGGGCGGCGCTCAGCTGGGCTGCTTCTGAGGGATTTAAATGGTGTGATCATACCTTCAATCATGTTGAAAATGAGAATGAAGATGAAATAAAAATAAAAAAGTATAAAAATGTTAAAATCTTTAAATAGCTCTTTAAAATGGATACAAATCATAATCAAGGATTCTGAATTTCTACCAGGGAAAAATATTAGTAACATTATTCAATTAATTACAAAAATTAATTCTTTTGAATATGTTGTGTTAGACTATCTATCTGGTGCATCTGATAATGGTGTGATAGGACTTCTCAAAGAACAAGAAAGAAAAATTTTAAAATTAGATGAGGTTTTACCCTTAATTTCTAAAGTAATACAATTTGATTGGTGCGACTTTTTTTTGTTTAAAAATTTTCCTAAAACTTGGGATAGTCGTCCAAAAGAACTTTATCCTTATGTAATTGTTCAGACAGATACAACTGTTAGAGCTGTGGATGATCAATACATTTATATATACACCCAGATCACTGAAATTTTTGATTTAGTAAAAAAACAATATGAAATCGAAAGCGTACTAATCGATTACTTAGAAAATTTAGATTTTCCTGAATGATAAGATCTTATGATTCTCGCGATTTTTAATTTTAGCTTTTACCATTTTAAAAAATCTTAAGTCCTTATTTTTGAGGAAACATCTGCGCGCTTGAAAATCCCGATGGATCCCTTGCAGAATTTTACCGCTACAGCGCCTTTGGCAAAACGTCACCCATCACACTCAATCCATGGCGATTTGCCAATCGTCGCCAAATAGCAGACCTCACTCTCTTCACCCATCGCTTTTACAACCCCCGCTTGATGCGCTGGCTAACCCCAGACCCCATCGGCTTTGCAGATGGCCTAAATCTTTATACTTATCTCCATAATCAACCATTCTGCTATAAGGATTTAAAAAGTCCCACAGCAGAAACATTGCATCCTGATTTTGAACATCCACCACCGTTCAAACCTCATTGGGATTATCATGGACCAGATGGTAAAGCAAGATTAAATTTCAGTGTCGACTATAAAATATTAAACTTTTTGACAGCCCAGGCCGGTTGAACTCTCTTTATTGGCACTTTAATTAACTTACGTTTTGGCCGGGGCTTGGTTTTTTTGTGAGTATGATTTGTTCAGAAACTTTTAAAGAGTGATTTGAATCTGTAGAAAATTCTTTAATTTTTACCTTTGTTAATTTTGCTTCATCTACTCCTTTAACATGATTCTTATTGTACTCACCTTTTTTATTATCATTCTCAATCGACTCTTTCTTAACTTCAGTTCGCTTTCTTTCTTTTTCGAGTTCTTTTTCTTTGATTTGCTCTTGCTTGCGATTTTCTTGAGTATTTATCTGTTGTTCTGTTCTATCATCTAACATTTTCTTTACTATTACCCGAGCTTCAAATTTTGCAAATTCATTTTGCTCTTTTTTTGTCTCTTGAACTGTCTGATGATGTTCTTGAAGAGATTTCTCATAGTGAACATCTTTTTTTGGATTAGATTGGTCAAATTGGACACCTGTTTCTTTTTCTTCATTTTTAATCTTTAGCTGTTCTTTTCGTAAGATTTCATTAAAAATGATGATCTGTTGAATGATGACTAAAAATTCATCGATATGAGATTGCAACTTAACTGTGAAAATTTCTTTAAATTGTTCAAATTCTTCCGCATTCAGAAGTTTGTTTTCTTTATTTCTTACAACAGGTTTTGCCCTTTCAATAAAATTTTCAACAGCATGATTAACATAAGTCATCCCTTGATTTTGATCTGTCATCGTTCTTAATTTATCTTCAAACTCATCGAATGTATCCATTTTATTTTGTTGATATGCTTCAGGGAAATACACATAATTTTTCTTTTCTAATTCAGGCAAAAATGCTTTATCAATTAAATTTGAGAAATTTTGAAAGATCGCTTGACGACCAAGAACGTTTTTTCCTTCAAGGATAATGTGTGCAGGATTGCTATTGAGCTTTTCATTGCCAACAATCTGAATCTTCTCTTCATTGATAGTGGCAATTTTGAAGTCTTTTGCCTCTTCTGATTCTAATGCAATAGAAACAGCTTGCTCCTCAACCACTAAATTAGTATTAGCATTTTCTGATTCTTCGGAAAGAATTTCAGTTTCTTGATTTGCTTTTTCAGCTTCATGATTTACTTTTTCAGTTTCTTCATTTACTATTTTTGTTTCTTCATTTACTATTTTTGTTTCTTCGAATATTTTATCACTTACAGATTCTATTTCTTCTGATAGATTTTCTTTTGCAATTTTTTGTGTTTCCTCTTTTTGGGATAGCGACGTGAGTTCATCATCACTTTCATCACCAAAATCATCATCATCATATGTGATTGAGTGATTAGGAAATCCCTTATGGGGTTTATTTTCTAACATTTCCGTCACACTATATGCTATTGGAAGGGTTTCATCTTTAATTTTCCCATTTAAAGGTTCTTTTTCTTCGTCGAAGAGCAAATTTTGCTCTTCGATAGGCAAAATGCCTTTTGTAGAATGAGCTGTTTTATCGATGATTTCATTGAGTTGTGATGAATGCTCCTGCGAAAAGGATCTCCCTCTAATTTCTCCGACTTCATGTTTACTATCTGATGACTCTGTCGATTGACCATTGGATGAGATTGGGCTTAAATTTGTCTCAAACATAACCCCCCAATAACTTTGGCTTTATAAGTTAATTGTAACATATAAATTTAAAAAAATTAGTTTATTTTTGTAAATTTTATATTTAAAATAAATATTATTAATATTTCTTTATTAATCTTTTAAATAAACCACATCAATGCTTGATTTTAAATAATTAATATACTATTCTCTTTTAAAAAATATAATTGGAGATTTACATGAATCCTATTGACGCAATGAATTCATTCAACCAAATGATTGATAGTGCTTTCGAGTATTCTCGCACTTATACAGTCTCAGAAGACATTCAAAAAGATTTTTTTGCCGCAATGATTGATTTGAAAGAGCAACAAGTGAGCACCATAGAAACTTGGGACGAAAAGAATAAATTCATTATCGAGAATTTAGTCACAGGGCTCGCTGCTTTAACCTTATCTCCCAAAGAAGGAGCCATCGAAGAAAAAAAGATGGAGTGTCAACAGCTGGCTGAATCTTTTTTTGTTAAGATCACAAAACTAACCAAGGGATACACCGGCGATTTAAAAAAAATTGAGGAACACAAAGCCATTGCCGCCGAAGCGAGAAAAAACCGGCTAGAATCTGAGAGAAGGATTGAAGAATCCAAAAATAAAATTGAAGAATCTAAAAATATAATTGAAGAATCCAAAAATAAAATTGAAGAATCCAAAAATATAATTGAAAAATCTAAAAATATAATTGAAAAATCTAAAAATATAATCGCAGAGAATCAAAACATCATTGCAGCAAAGCAAGAAGAGATCAAAGCAGGTGATGAAAGTCTTGCATTGATGGAAAAAAATCTTTTAGCAAAAAATCTCTTCAAGATTTTTTCTCTTGAATTGCCGGAAGCAGAATATCAAACAATCTATCATCGTTATCTAGCAGATGGTGCAATGACAATCGAAAACACTGAAAATGGCAAACACTATCAGATTAACTCCATGAAACCGATCATCAGCTATCTTTCCGAACATCCTGAAGTCGCAAAACTAAATTTCAAACCATTCAAATCGCATATCTATGATGTTCCTGCCTTTGCCGAATTCCTTAAGACCAATGCATCTGTTAAATTAATTGGAATTTGTGCAGATATTGCAGCGGAAGCAAGAAAAGCTTTAGATGAGGCTGTTGCGGTGCGGGCCACATCCTCGCAACCATTAGCGATAAAGTATCTTACCTAAAGTAAGCAAGCCATCCCAACCCGCATATCCATAAGATAACAAGTCGTGTCGGCCTTGAAAAAAACAGGTCGAGACGACCTGGTTATCATCTTAAAGCAAAGAAGATGGCTAACACCCGACCCCCTCTTTTAATTCTTGATGATTTTGGATTACAATCTATGCAACCATCGCAACAAGAAGATCTTTATGAAGTGATTTGCAAGAGATACGAGAAAAAGGCAATGATAATAACAAGTAATCGCGATCTAACAGAATGGGCTTCAATATTTTCCAATCCTCTAATTGGCTCAGCAGCAATGGATCGCCTCGTGCATAAAAGGTATGGAAATTATAATCGAAGGGGAAAGCTATCGATTAGATCAATTCAAAAACAAAGGAAAAAAGAAGAGTAGTCAAGTTAAAAATTAAATAGGCAAAACGAGGGAATCGTTCAGCTAGGGGGTCGTTTTAGGTAAACGGAGGGTGGGTCGTTTTTGGTGACCGCCAAATGGGTCGTTTTCGTGGTTGTTGACAAATGATTCCCCAATGACTTTGCTCTTTCAGCTACTGTGGTAAAATGAGGGATTTTGAGAATTATTTTCATGAGGGAAAAAATGGAAAATACAAATCCGATTAACTGTCGATATGAGAGATTATACACGACTTTCAAAGCCATCATAGAGAGAATAGCATCATCAGAATATTGCTGAGGAGCGCCTATGAAATGAGGATCTTTTGGTGATCGCCATTTTTCAATGGCATCTTCGCTGATCCAAAGAGAAAGACTACCACGTTTTTTCAGAGATTCGTTATATTGAGACCAGTTCCGTACTTTGCATTGGGACATTATAAGCTCCGTGTTATGTCAGAAGCTTACGGGCTTACAATTTTTTTATCTATTTTTTCAAGATCTTTCTAGGCAGCAGCTTTTTTTTCTTCGGCCGAAGGCCGACTTATCCTACAAGGCCATGGGACCCTAATTTAATTGGTATTTCAGGATCATCCGGTTAATGAGTACCCATTCGGATAAATAAATAAAAAAAGGACAATTTTCTTCAGCGCTAACGTCTTAAAATCGTATAAACTATAGGAACCTATTAGGTTTGAAGAAATTGTTAATCTTAGTTTTTTTCTAGACCAAGTTACTCATTTGCCTGATGAGCTATATTTCAGTCGTGTTTTAGTCGGCTGAATTTTCTTGTTTTAGAATAGCTACAGCTTCTTCATAGGTTTCGGATTTATCTGTGTGAAAACCATATTTAGTCGAGGGATCTTCTGTTAAAAAATTAATTTTTCCTCTTATATTTTTAACTACAGTAATATATGGAAAAAAATAATCGTTGTGATTTTTATCAGCGTTTATAATTGTCATGTCAAGATTTTTTGAACTAAACGGATAGTCTTTTAATAGTGACTTTAGAAGGCTATTATTATTTACTGCTATAATAAAATCGTTAGCACAACTAATAATTAATTTTCTTGCTTCTTTTTCCGTTAATGGATCTCCAAAACGCTGAAATAAAATTGACATTGTCTCGACTTTTTCCCAGCCCTCTAAACCATTTCCAGATTGATGCATCTTATATTTTTCACCTAAAATTTTTCCTTGTTGGTTGATAAACCGATAAAGCATCTTATCTTCATCGCTCAGATCTCGGTACATATCATTTTCACATGATGACATAAATAAGCAAAAGTTAAATAATATTAATAATAAAGGAAGATTAAAAAATTTTATAATTATAGAATTCATAATTTACTTTTAAAATAAGCATTTATATCATCTTTTATAGGTTTACGATAAGTTTTACTCACAAAATCATGATCATTCAAGTCTGCCTTAAGGTGTGGTTCCAATTTTATTATGGTATCACTACATCGTTGACGTCCTACAGGATCTAAGAGTGGGACAGCATCTCTGCTTACGTAATGTTTTATACTCTTGCAAAGATGACGATCGATATAAGCTCCAGGGGCAATTGCCCGCATATCAACAGCTTGACGATGCTCTGAGGGCGAATCTTCTAATCCATTTTTGCAATAAACCACACCTCGACTGTGTCCAAAAAGAAGCATTGTACTGCCTGACGGATTATTTTGGTAAAAATCTTTAATATGATTCTGCAATTCTCTGGTCCCTTCATAAGCTGCTCCTTTTCGAGCGCTAAAATAACACATGATATCAACGATCGGTCCATAAGAGGGACAGAAAATTCCTTCAACATTATATCCACCGGAGAGCTCTGCTAAATGAATCAGGCTCTTTTTAAAATCACAAAAATAATTCCCAATGCCATTCATAAATAAAATTTTTAGTCCACGTGGGAGTGGTTTGAAATTGTATTTTTCCATTGTCAATGGATTTTTAATCATGTCATTTGCCGAGTAAGTTTGTGTTCTATAAAAGGGTTCAGCAACATTTAAACGATTAAAATTTGATTCTAGATTATCCTCAATGTTAAAATGATAAATATTTGATGAATATTCTCCCATGCCAATAGGGTTTCGCAAACCATCAAATTCTAAGTAACTTGTGATCCCTTTGATAAATAATTGTTCAATAAAAAGCCCATACTGGTCGGAATATTGCAACGGATTATTGTGGACATAAGCGTAAAGATTTGAACCATCGATGTACCCTGCTGGATCTGGTGTGGTCCAGCGGCCGAGGGAAGGGTCGTAGTAGCGCATGCCAAAGGGGATTAAGTCTGATTCTTCGTCGTAGCGCTTGCCTGCATATTGCCAGGGGTTGGCGAGCTTGGAGTGGGATAAGATTTCTCCGAAAGAGTTGAGAATCTCTCTTTCGCCAAAAGCGGTATAGCGATAGGTTTCGGCTGTAACGCCTTTTAAATCTTGCAAAGCAACAATGTTGCCGCGTATGTCATGCAATGGTGCGTAAGCAACGCCGTTGATTTCTATAGCGGCTGTCCGGGCAAATTTGTTTTTGCCCAGCAAGCGAATATTTTTGCAATGGTTATTTTTCCAAGTGCCGATGTCATCTTGGCCTTGATAGAGAAAGAGCTCTTCTTCACCATTGATCATTTTTGAGAGGCGGCGATTAAATGCATCGTAGGTGTATTTTATTTTAGCTTCAGGTGTGGTAATTTCAATCAACCGATCAAATGCATCATAAGAATAATGATGGCTTCCTTTTTGAATAATATTGCCATTGAGGTCATAGGCGATATCTTGTTTGACTAGCTGATGCAATGCATTGTAATAAAATGTCTCGTCATTTTTGACAGTGCGGTTAGATTGAGAATCAAATGCATAGCTATTTGAAAGATGTCCTGTTTCTTTTTTGAGATGATAGTAATCGTCATAGGAAAAGGCATAGTCTATATTTTGCGAAGTAAAAGCTAGAAGGTTACTGGCCGGATCAAAGCCATCTTTCGGGATAGTTTGTTGAAAAGCATTAGCTTGAATGGAAATGCAGCGATCTTGCGCATCAAATTGATAATAGATCGTTTCATTATTTCCGGGTAGTTTTGCTTGCGTCACTTGTCCAGAAAGAGAGTGATTAATGTATTTATGTGAATAGGTTCTTTTTCCTTTATTTAAGCGGTAGATGCTTTTTAAGTCGACGGCGTTATAAACATATTCTATTCCGGTTTGATCTGGAAAGAGAAGCGTTAGAGCCCTCCCTGTTCTGTCGTAGCTATATTCGGCGAATAAGCCATTTGCTAATATTTCTTTTTTTAATTCATCATGGGAATAGGTACGCTTGGTTGGTTTTCCTGTATTGCGATCTAAAACTGAGATCACTTGATCGAGGAGATTGTATTCATAAAGATAATCGATATCGCTCGATTGGCATGTTTTGATTCTATCAAAAGTGTCATATGTAAATTTTATTTTATTTCCGTCGGGTTTAATGAGTTTTTCTTTTAAACCCGATTGATAGTAAGTCCGGGTGATTTTTTGTTCAGGTGTTCCTACTGCTTCGTTTGTTTCAATAAGTTGGTTAACTTCATTGTAACGAAATTTGGTGAAAATACTTCTTTTAAGCTCGCTATCTTCTATGACCTCATCTTCTCTTTCGGTTTGGTTGCCTGCGAGATCATAGGAAAGCGCCTGCCGGGCAATTTTTACCCCAAAGGGGTTTAGCTGAACGATCTCAACGAGCCGCTCTAGTGCATCATGAGTCTCAACTGTTCGAAGCCCAAGCGGGTCTGTGGTTGTCTTTTGCAAGATTTTTTGGCCAAAATTATTAATGTATTCATAGTTGTAAGAAATATGCGTTTCATTTCCCGAGCCGTCAATCATCAGAATAGGCTGTTTGGAGCTATTGTAGTGGGTGATCGTCTTTTGATCGCCTGTTTGTGATAGAGTGCGATTGCCTTGAGAATCATACCCATAACAAGAAAAGTGAAGCACCCTTCCCTCTGAATCTTGAAGCGTCTCTTCTAAGACTCTATCGAGAACATCGTATTTTTTTACTGTTGCTCGATAATCTTCTTTTTCAAAATATTCTCTGATTTCAGAAGGGCGCCCGAGGGGGTCGTAAAATTGTTCAATACGACTTTTATTTCGGATTGTTTCGCTTAGCCTACCGGCTTTGTCATAAAAATAATCTGTTATTTCCCCTTCGGGATCGATCGTTTGCAATAGGTGAAAAGCGTTGTAGCGATTTTTTGTTTTTTTGATGTCTGCTATCACTTCTTCTTTGATTCTGCCTAAGGGATCCCTAACATAACGGGTAGTCATTCCAGTTTTGCTGGTTTTTTCTATGAGTTGGCCATCAACTGAATAGCGCATCTCATCATGCGATCCATCTGGGTAGTGAATTTTTGTCGGTTGTCCTCGGATGTTGACTTCTATTTTGATAATGACGCCATTTGGATCTGTAACTAAAATGGGAAAATCGGCAATGTCATATTCTTTTTTTTCGATGGGTGTTGTTAATAAACCATTAAAAGCAATCTCCGGAAAGTGCGTTTCTATGACTCTGCCAAAGTCGTCATAAAGATAAGCTGTTGTATTGCCATAGGGATCGGATTTTGCTTTGCATTGGCTTAATAGGTCATAGTGGAAATTTTTAACAAAAGTGTGATGTAGATGGATCTCTCTTTGCTCAATTAATCTATTAGAAAAATCGTAAGTATTTTCAACAGTGATGTCTTCGAGAGTTTCTCGGATTAAGTTGTCGGTTGCGAGGTTGTATTCTTTACTTGAATTGATCCCTAGGGCATTTGTTTCGCTGATCAAATTGCCGTGGGGATCATACGTCCATGAAAGGGCATAGGCAAATTGATCATTGGCATCAAAAATCTCTTGTTTTTCCAGGCGCCCTTCTCGCGAATAGCTATTTTTTGTTTTTTTGAGTATTATAAGCCCCTTTTCAAAATCATCAGCATATTCTTCAATAACTTCCGGAAGCCCTACAGGGGCTTGCTTTCTTGGTTGGATGAGTGTCACATGCCTTTCTGTAACATGCGATGAATTGTCTTTTTCTTCGCTATCCCCATCATCTTTTATTATTTTTTCTAAGGCGTTATTGGCATCATAGTGATAAAATTCTCTTAAGCGAATGGCATGGTCATAGCAAATAAATTTTGATTGGATGCGATCGGAATTGGGATAATAGCTATAGTTGATGGTTTTGCCGGCTGCATCGTTTTCTGATAAGAGAAGATTTAAGCCATCGTCTGAATAAATGTAACGCTTGACTTCTTTTTCATATCCATTCTCTATGAGTTTACCGTCTCCGTCTAAGAGAAGGGGTGGGGAAGTATTACCGGTAAGTTTTCCGCACAGAGCGCTTGAAGTTGCATTGCCAAATGAGTCATAGGAAAAAATTCTCGCATGATGGATATTTCCCTTCCCATCTTTAAAATACTTTGCGCTTAGGTTTCCGTCTTTATCCCATTTGAAGATTTCTTTTGTGTAAGGTGTATATGTCTCACTCCCAGAATAGCGAGTAATGGAAGTCAGCCGATGTTTGTCATCGTAAGTATAGGTAGTTTTGTGGTTATTGGCATCATAAACGTCGGTATACCCAGAACCAATGTTTTTTCGCCCTGTATCGCTCTCCTTTTTGATTTGTGCATGGTAATCAAATCGGTAGGTTATTCTCGGCTGTCTATTAACCCCAACTGGGGCTCTTAAAACTTTTACTCTGTCGAGCCTAAAATCATCTTTGTCTTCAATATTGATATTACCGAGAGTGCCGCCTAGCTGATTGAGTTGTCTTTTATAATAGCTAATGTGCAAAAATCTTCGCCCATCATCTCTTGTTTTTGCGCTGATGTGTTGATCTTTGCTGAGCGTTTTTTCGCTATACTCATATTTTTCTAATGGGGAATAAGGATGATCCACTTTAAAGAGATAGTAGCGATCGACTGTATACGAATGCTCGCCGTTTTTTTCTTTTTCAGTGACCCAATAATGATGGCGCTTGAAATAATAGTAGAGCTTTCTTCCGTCGCTTGATGTGAGTGTTTGAACTCTTACATCTTTTTGATTAGACCCTCTTTCATCGAAGGTTACCGAGCTGTATTTTTTTCCAGTTTTTTGGTTTTCGCAAATGATCTCGCTGGATGAGCTAATGCCTTTTGCATCTCCTTTGTAGCAAATCTTGCTTCCATTAATTTTTTCTTCGTATGTTTGCTTGGCAATTGGATATCCATAAGCATGTTTTTCTTTATTTCTTTTATAATATTTTCGATTGCCAGCACCTGATTTGACGATGACTAAATCTTCATCTCGGACATAATGGATGGTTTGGTTTTTGAGATTTGTTTTACCGCTTAAATTACTGTTTGTCAATCCTTTTGGAACGATCAAATCCAAAGGGAGCCTTTTTCTAGTATCATTTTTATCAGCGGAATAATCGAGCTGAGCGCCGGAGGCCTCCTGAAGAGAAAAAACATAAGATGGTTTTCCTTTGTAATAAACATCTCTCATGATCACTTGATCTTGGGAATTGAATAACCAGGGTAGCCCTTCAGTGAAGCTATTGTAGACCCGGCTGATGATCAATGGCTGTGGGCCAGGAAGGACGAGATCCACCATCGAGTCGATATATTCTCCAGTAATGGCACACACGCAGCCATTCACTATGCTGGAAGGTAGACCTTCAGTTGTCGCAACCTCTTTTGGTTCGAAATATTCTTCGAGGGCATAAAGATTTAAAAGAAAAAAACTGAAAAGAAAAAAGAATAAGCGAAAGCTATGCATAATCTACCAAAAAATTTTTGGTCAACAAGACATATAAAAAACAGGATTAATTTAAAATAAAATTTTTTTTTTAAATCTTACGTTTTCTAGACTTTTTGCAAAAAAAACAATATTCTTTTTACAAAAATTGGTATACCAGAAGTTTCAACGTAACTTATTTTGCAGATTACGATCTATCTCACTAAGATATAAATTATTATAAATAAAAAAAATTTTCGAATTCGGGCTACAGCTTTGGATCTAGAACTTCGAGCAGCATTTTCTGTTCCTTACCCATGAAAACAAATCATTATCCGTTTGATTTTCCCAGGGAGAGTAGAAATATGTAGATCGTATTCAAAAGGAGGATTCATAGATTGCCCAAAGACAAGAAAAGGAGAGAAAAGCATCATTACAATTGTGTTTGTTCTCATTAATTTGATTGCTGTCCATTTGTTAACCCTTATGTCATTGTTGTATATCATAGCTTCCCTTTGATAAGGTATTCTTTCAATCGTGGAGTGGCCCAAATGCGGAATGGACATGAATGCAGCATACACTTCAGCAGCAAAAAAATATTTACCAAATGTTGATGTAGTATTCGATCGTTTTCACATTGTTGCGCTGCTCAACACAACAATAAATGAAATTCGAAGAGATCAACAAGCTAAATGCAAAGAGCAAATTCGTCTATTTTGGTAAAAACAAACAATGAAAGAAGGGGCAAGATTTCTGGCTTGGTGGATTATAGATTCATGTGAATCAGGAATAAGAGAATTGGAAAAAACGGCAAAAACTTTTCTTAGAAATTGGCAAGGGTTGGTCAACTACTTCAAGCTTCCTATCACCAATGGAAAGACAAGCATATGAATTTCGAGATATAGAATATTTTAAATTGCGTCTTTATAATTTACACTTAGTTAGAGACTCATTTGCGTGATGGGCCAAATTTTCTTGAAAATAATTTATATTTGTTTATCATTAAAAATCCGTTTGGGAAGCGATTATTCTAATTAATGGTCTACTTTTTCATTATGAATAAATATTTTTTTTATTTTTTATCTGCATTTGTAAGTATTTTTTCACTTTACTGCAATGAATTACCTTCAAATCAGAAAAAAGCACTTATTTTCGGGGTCACAGGTCAAGATGGATATTATTTATCTGAATTTTTGCTAGGTAAACATTATGAAGTGCACGGGGTTTCAAGAAACAAAATTGATGGACATCACCCCTTGAATACTTTTTTTAATCAATCCTTTTTCTTTCATATCGGAGATATGACAAAAAAGGAAGATATCGAAAAATTAATTTCTATGATTGAACCGGATGAAATTTATAACTTAGCAGCTCAAACGAATGTAAAAACTTCTTTTGATTTTCC
>JANWJE010000095.1 GCA_025451995.1 Parachlamydiaceae bacterium
CCCGGGGTTGAGCGATCGTAAAAGGCTTTGTATTGCTTAATACTATGCCTTTTACGATCGTTCAACCGCGGGAGCTTTCGCGCAGCTCAAAAACCAAATTTTGAAGTTGTTTCGGTATACAATTACCAGTCCTTGGAGTCCCTTTTTTTTTCAAGAGATGCAATTTTTTTTTAAGCTTTTTTTGTTAGCTCTTTGCCGTGGCGAAATATTTTTCAAGACCCTCGCTTGTGGGCTTAAATGCTTTTTTTCCATTTTGCCAGTTAGCCGGGCACACTTCTCCATTGTTTTCGAAATAGATCAAGGCATCTAAAATGCGCAAGGCTTCATCGACAGAGCGCCCTAATGGGAGATCATTGACAACTTGATGTCTCACAATTCCCTCTTTATCGAGGAGGAAAAGCCCGCGATAAGCGATCCCTTCTTGCGGTACAAGGACGTCATACGCAGTGGCAATCTCTTTTTTAAGATCTGCAACTATAGGATAAGTGATCCCTTCGATCCCCCCTTTAGAGCGCGATGTATTCAACCAAGCGAGATGTGAATAGCAGCTATCGACGGAACATCCAATGACCTGAGTGTGTCTTTTTTCAAATTCCTCTAAACCTTCTTGAAAGGCATGAAGCTCTGTGGGGCAAACAAATGTAAAATCCAAGGGATAAAAGAAAAAAATGACATATTTTCCCTTATAACGAGAAAGGGAAAAATCATTCACAATTTTGCCATTGACGACTGCTTTTGCTTTAAAATCCGGTGCTGATTTTCCGACAAGAACACCCATAATTACTCCTTTATAAATTCGTTGTGTATGGTTGTAGCAGGGCCATGCCCTGGAAAAACTTCCGTTTCCGATGGAAGCATTGCTAACTTTGCTAATGAGGTTTCCATCAACTCGGGTTGGCTCGTAGGAAAAGAGAGGTTTCCGATTGCCCCTTTAAAAAGGGTGTCGCCAGAAAATAGCTTTCCATTTTCTTGTTGATAAAAGCAAACAGACCCCGGCGAATGGCCAGGTGTGTGGATGATGCTAAAAATGAGAAGGCCGATTTTAAGTTGATCCCCTTCAGAAAACAATTGATCGGGTTTTACGGCTGGAATTTCAACCCACATGGGCAAACCGTCACTTCCGGGGTGCTCTAAATTTGGACTGTCTAAAGAATGAACAAGAACCGGAATAGCGAATTTTTTTTTGAAGAGAGAAACATCCGCAATATGGTCCCAATGGGAATGGGTTAATAAAATCTGAGTGGGTTTAAAGTTTTTTTCTTCTATTAACAATGCAACTTTTTTAAAAGATTCCGGAGACGGATCAATAATGGCGGCTTCCATTGTATGCAAGCAAGCGACAAGATAGGTGTTAGTTGAAAATGGACCTGAAGGAAAAACTTGAATGAACATCGCACCGGAGAGGATTCGAACCTCCAACCGCCCGGTTCGTAGCCGGGTACTCTATCCAATTGAGCTACCAGTGCAAAAAAGGCAAAAAAAGGGCCATCTGAATACATTTTCAGACTTAAAGGATGGTAGTTTAGCTTTCTTTATTGTTTTTTGCAAGAAGTTTGATAGGCCTCTTTCGCAACTCGCTTTGCTTGAGAAAAGACAAGATTTTTGAATGGATGTATTGCCAAATTTTGAGAGCATATTGAGTAAACCTGGTGTACCACTTAGAAAGGCAGCAGGTTTACTCAATATGTTCTCAAAATTTGGCAATAAAGACGTCAAAAAGATTCTTTTTATCAAGTAAATGGAGTTTCGAAAGAGGTCTAATGCATCGAAAGATGATAGATATTGCAGGGGAGAAAATTGGTGTAAATTTGTTTTTTCTCGATTAAGCAGCGGTTTTGAATATTTTCCAAAACATGTTTTCTTTGATGAATGATTTTTTTCTTTTCTCCCTTTGAAAAGGCGAGATGGATATCTTGTAAACCCATGTATTCGACATATGTCAATATTCCATTGGGTTTTAAAAGTTTTTTGTAATGATTAAAAATCGATTCGACAAACGCGGGCTCGAAGCTATTGAATGGCAGTGTTGAAACAATAAAATCGTAAGATTCTGCGGGTTGCCAATCGGTGATAGATAAACAATGGATCGATAGATTTGCTTGGGCAGAAAACCGTTTATTTATAAAGTCGCAGTAGTCTGGATTAATTTCTACGATATCGAGTTGATCTTGAGGAAGGAGTAAGTGAAGAATGGATTTTGTCACATTCCCAATCCCTGCACCCACTTCTAAAACTCTGATCGATTGCAGTCGGATCCGTTTTTTTAAATGTTTAACAATTTGATCAATGACAGCCTGTGAAAGCGGGGCTGCAGCGCCTACAGCTTTGGGATTCTTTAAGAAGTGAGAAAAAAAGAGGAGATAGGGATTCATAAAAAAGAACTTACCATTCAGCAACATTTAGGGCAATAAACTTCTTTCCCCGAATTCTTCAAAAAACTCTTTTCCTAAATCGATGATGATTTGGCTATACGTTTTTCCATTGAGCATGTGATCCTTTACCGGCCAAGAAAAGTTTGTAAAAAGGGTGCCGAAAAATCGGACATTAGTATTTGGATCGAAGATATTTCTTGTATGACCAAATGGATCAACCAGGGTACTGATTCCGTCGCTAATGCTTACTAAATTAATCACATTTTGAAATCCCTCGTTACGAATCATCGTGGAAGATCCAATTGTAACTACGCGTATCATTTTTTGTTCTTCCGGCGATAAAAGCGTCCTTGCCCTATCGGTATCGCTTCCTCCTAGGCTATGAGCATAATGGATGATTAATCCACCTCCATTTACTCCCCCCATCTCTTCAATTAACTCTTTCCATAAATCAGCCAACATATGTGCATGGCTAGAGCGAAAGCCAAAATCAAAACAAGTTTTGATTAATTTAGCTTGAATAATATCGGCCGTCCATCCTTTGGTCGCTCGAAATACATAATGAATTTTCACATTGTTGTGTGATTCAGAAAATTGAGCTAGAGTTTCATCGAGCAATTGTTTTGTGTTTAAAATTCCATTGATAAAAGTCACCCTTACTTTATCGCTGATGTTTTTTTCTCCATATGTTCCCAAATGGCATAATTCATCTTGGAAACCCATGAATAGATAGGTATGCGCCCCTAAAAATTCTTTGGCTAAGTTTTCAATGGTGTCTTTAAACGGGGAAGGGACTTTCAATTCTTCGCTAATCTTCTTTCTCGCGTCATAAGAGGCATGATAAATAAAATCAAAGGAGGAAAAAATGAGATTTGAGATGTCCGCCCAAACATCCTTGAGAGAGATAGCATCTGCATACATAAAATCATTCAGGGGATTTTCAATTCTTTCAAAAGATTCACCAGAACTATTTACAGACGAAATGAGCTCGCCATTTTGATCGTATTCAAATTGTACTTCCCAATGCTTATCATTTTCATTGTTTGTTAAATCGAAAAAATCATTTTCAATTTTTAAAGGCTTCCCATCGATGGGAAAGCTATCCCCATTATGGAAGCGAATGATTTGTCTGTAATTTACCCCTGCCTGATCATCGATACTATCTGTTGAGCCATCATCAAAAATTGTGCTTTCCAGACGATCTTTGTCATCGTAATCATAAAAACAGCGAAAAAATCTTTTTTGTTCAATTTCTCTAAAAAATGCGCGACAATTTGTTTTTTGATCGTAGAGAAAATCGGTCCGAACCCCATTGCTTTCGAGAGTAGACGCGATGAGTTCTGGATTGTCTTTTGAATAAAAATACTTTATTCCGTAACTTTCACAACCATTGGATACCGGGTAGCCATCTTCTCCTATTTCGCAAGGGATTGGGCAATTGCCAGATAGATTGCCAACCATCTTTTTTTCGATTAACTTCCCTGCAGCATTATAGTAATTTGAGTAACATTTGATTGCCTTGCCCTCTTTATCTTGTATCACACGGGTGATAAGGCGATCCTCTTGCCAAATTAAATGTTCATCGGTAGAGTCTTCTGCTAAACATAAATTAGATAAACTTATTATAATAAAATAAAAAACAATAGTAAGTTTTTTCATAAAAATTACTCTTTTTTAATTACTTTGTATAAAGTCTGCCATGAATGTCATATTATCCGCCAGGATTAAATCGTATGTTTAAATTAATCATTGACCCGACTTTACACTTCGAACACGCTTGGGCACAGCTTGAGGCTCTGGGTTTAGAAATTCTTTTTGGATCGCAAGAAGAGGATCACATCGAAATCGTAGCAAATATCCCCGATAAAGCAAAACTACCCTCATGGGTAGTAAGCGTGGAAACCTATTCGCTACCAAAAATAGATTGGGAAAAGCAATGGGCAGAGCATGGTCACAATTATAGAGATGGCTATGTCAACCTCACCTTATCGGAAGGACAAGAAAAATTTTTAAGATTAATCCCCGGTCCTGGATTTGGCGACATGTCTCATCCTACCACTCAGTTAATGATCGATATGCTAAGCGATGATTTAACCCTAGAAGTTCAAGGCGATAAAGTGGTTCTTGATATCGGCTGTGGAAGTGGAATTTTGACTTTAACAGCCATCGCTCTCGGTGCAACCTATGCATATGGTATCGACATCGACCCTCAAGCAATTGAACATTCTTTAAAAAACGCTGCCCTCAACTTTTATACAAATCAATGCGAATTTTTTCTGCCCGAAAATTTAAATTTTTCTAAAGGATTGCCTCATTTAATTTTGATAAATATGATTCAAGCTGAACAGCAAGCAGCTTGGGAATCTGTCCAAGAAAAAATCTCAACCCCTTACGAGGTAATAACTTCGGGTATTTTAAAGGACGACCGAGAGATATACCTTTCACTCATCAAACGTTGGGGTTGGTCGCTAAAAAAGGAAAAAGAAAAAAACGGTTGGCTTTCTTTTCATTTCACTTTAAATTAATTGAATGTAGTGTTATGTTTTTTACCGTTAAGAGATTCATTTTAAGGATTTTGTTATGATTTCCTCAATAACGCAAGGGTTTGCAAATTTTTCAATCCCGAATACAATCCCATCATTTGAAATATTTTTTTTCGAAATGATTAAAAAAATTAAAGAAGTATCATTTCTCATTTTTTTAAAAATTAAAGAGTTTTCAACTTCATATAGACCTTACACAAGTGAGGGAAGTACAAAAACATATGCTTTCATTTGCTGTGCAACTTTACTTCTAGTGTTTTTTCTTTCAATGTTTAGAAAAAAAGGGCCCGCGCTTCTTCCGCCACCAACACCGGTGAGGCATTTATACCTCTCGTGACTCACGGTGACAATTTATTAAGTGTGTTCAAAAGCATTTATCTAATTTTATTTATTTTCTTATTCTCGGGATGTGTTGCACCCGTTTATCAAAATACAACCTATGGCATTGACGAATTTACAAAAGATTCCCAACAAATTGCTCAAGGCAAAACTGCCATTTTATCTTTAGAAGATAATGAATCGATCTCCCTCTCGCAATGCCGCTTTACCGATGATGAAAAAGTCATCGATGGCGACATCCTTTCTGTGACTCTTTTTTGCCCCAAACGACCCGATAGAATTGCAGCTATTGAAATGATTAATCAACGCACCGGATTTGTAATTGCTGAAGGAAGGCTTTGCTTACCCTATTTAGATCCGATCGATGTTTCTCATTTAACACTTTCAGAAGTGCGCGCAAACATCCAATCAGCCTATAGCGAGCAAATTAACGATATAAAAGTGTATATCAATTACAAAAAAAGAAAAGAGCGTTTCGTGCAAGTGATTGGGGCACATCAAACAATGATCGCAATAGATGGGGGAACAAAACTATCGCAAGTATTGGCAAAAGCGGGAATCCCTGTAAATGCCAATCTATTTAAAAGCATGGTTGTTAGAAATGGAGTGCAGATCCCCATCGATTTATATAAGCTCATCCATCAAGGGGATGAGAGCCAAAATATCATGATAGAAGGAGGCGATCAAATCTTTCTCGCAAATGGAATGGATGCAACCGTTTTAGTGATGGGAGAAGTGGGAAATCCCATAGTCATTCCTGTTCTTTATGGCTCCATCTCTTTAAGAGAAGCACTTGCAATTGCACGAGGGGTGATATTCACAGGAAATATTAGTTGTATTCAAGTCATTAGAGGGAGGTTGAATGAACCTAAAATCTATTCACTCTCTTGGAATAAAATGATGAATATTTCCAATAAATCCCTCCTTTTAATTCCCGGGGATATTGTTGTCATATCCGAAAGAGCCATCACTCAATGGAACAGATTTATCGATCAATTGCAGCCGAATGTGGATTGCATGCAAACAACCACAGATATTTATTATCTTTTCAGATGATAATATGTATTGCCATAGGGGCCATAATTAACTTTAAAACTACTCTTTTTTATCTCAATCCCTCTTTCTTTTAACTCAGTGGAAATCCAATTTAAAACTTCTTTTTCTGAAAGAACTAAGGGAAATAATTGATTATATTGATTAGTCTCTAAAGTAAACGCATGTCCCTTGTCCATTTCTTTAAAGATATCTTCTACGCATTCCTCAACACTAGAAATTAATTTTTGAATTTGTAAATGTTGTTCTTCATTGGGTGTGGGACATTCTGATAACTTTCCTAGTGGCCAGTTTAAAACATAAGCATTGATTTCATTTAAAGTGGATTGATGGATTAACATTTTCCTATTTCTCCTCTACGCTATTTTCAATTTAAACTCGCCTTACGCACCAAGAGGAACATGTCAGCTGAGCCAATTCCCGGGGGTTTTCGCTTCAGCCCAAATGCACCTCTTGATGCGTAAGGTGAGTTTTAAAAGTCCATGCCAAAAGTTTCGCATGGATGTTTTGCATGATATCATTAATAGCTTCTTCATCAACAGTTTCATTTTTTAAAGGCATCTGAAATTGTTGACATAATTTTTCAACTTGAGATTGCTTTTCAGCACCTGTTAACTGATTGTCCTTTCTTAAAACCAACAATTGTTTAAAAAATTCTTTTAAATCTTTTAATTTATCAATATCAGGGAATTGAATGTCTTCTTCAACTTCAGCTTTAGTTTTCATTCTTTCACAAGCCTCAAGCAACCGATCGACATATTTAGAGACTTCTATCATTTTTTCATAAGGATGCTCTGACATTTGATGGGCAAAGTAAAATCCCATCAATTCAGTGATGGCTTGGTTGTATTCTGAAACACTGCGAAAATTGACCCCTTGTTTCTGGATATCATCGACAACAAATCCAATCGCACTATCAGTGACATGAGCCTCCAGGGCAAAGCATTGTGCGATCATTGTATCAAGTTCAATCGCATTTTGCAAAGCATCCGAGGTTTCCAAAAGATTTTCGATTCTTGCTTTATCCTGAGAATTTATTTCATTCTTTAGTTGTTCTGTCAGGGATTCTAATTTTAAATTTAGATCTTCATCTTTGGTTTTTGAGTCTTTTACTTGATGATTAACCTTTGTAATTTGATGATTAATATCCGAGATCTTAGTCATCAGCTCATTTACCTTATGTATATTACTTTGAGCATCTTTACCGTTCAATGCATTCAATAATTTTTCTTTCTGCCACTCTAAAATATGCAAATGAACATTTAAATTCTTTAATGCATGACTTTCTTGTTTGACGATGTTTATCTCCTCATTGATTCTCTTCCACTCTTGAAGAGAAGAAAAAAAAGAGTCAGGGATTTTCTCATTTAATGTTTTCTGTTTAATCTTAAGTTTTTTTATTTCAGCATTAATCAGCAATGACTTCTTTCTAATACTGATTGCATCTTTTGGATTTTGCTCCCCCACACGTCCGGCTTCTTGACTAAGAAGCTCTTTTTTAGCTTTTAATCGAGCAATTTGATTATCCAACGCTTGAATAGTCATCTCTTTGGTTTTTAGATATGCTTCAAGACATTCTGAGGGATGATGGGAATTACACATCTTTTCAAAACTTTCATTCAAATCA
Source organism: Parachlamydiaceae bacterium (assembly GCA_025451995.1). Lineage (GTDB taxonomy): Bacteria > Chlamydiota > Chlamydiia > Chlamydiales > Parachlamydiaceae > JANWJE01. Next base: position 7,935 of record JANWJE010000095.1, read on the forward strand.
TTTCTTTGTAAAATTAACTTTTGGGCTTTTTCTAAAAATTCTTTTTCAAGATTCCCTAGGGCTGTCACACTTAAATCAGGGTATTTTTTTGTAAAAAGTTTTGCCACTTCTGAACTGTTTTTAAATATTTGCGATTGATTAAGACCGACCTTTACCATTTCATTAATATAGAGCATTTCAAATTGATGAACGAAGTCTTCTGCTTGAGTAAATTGTTTTTCAATTTCCTGGCTTTCATTTGGATCTATTTCTTTTAAAATCGAATGTTTTAATGAATTCCATTTTTCAATACCGGCATTCCTGGCGAACATGACAAAGCTCATAATATTTTTATTTTCTTGCTGCTTTATTTTTTCACTTTCTAGATTGATTTTGTCTGAATAGGTTGCTGCATAACAATTATTATCAAAAATATAAGCAGAGCTTATTCCAAAGCAAAGATTGTTAAAAATCTGTCGATAACGATCAACCGCTTTTAATTCGCTTCCGGGATTATTTTTCAATTTTAAAGATAGATCGCAATCGGATTTTAGATCATCACTCCCCGAATTTCTCACTTCTAAATCAGGAAATTCTATTTTTAGGGTATTTAAGATTTCGTCAACCACCATTTGTCTTAAGTCGTTAATAATTTGTAAAAATTTTAATTTCTCAGGATCATTATTCCATTTATTTTTTAAAGTTTCCCATTCGCATTGACATTCTGTTTTGTATGCCTCAAATGCTAGGGAAATGTCCGCATTATCATAAGCGATGCGCTTTGGGTTTTTTGATAAAATTTCTAAATTTTTTTGACGCCACAACATTAATTTTTGACTATTTTCTTCCGGAATATTAGGTTCTGCAGGTTTGACATTGACTATCTCGATATTTCCCTTTTTGGTAATTAAGTATACTTTAAACTTCTCAAATAATGATCGCGTTCTGCGCAATGTAGAATGTTTTGAAGAAGTAATTTCAGGGTTTGAGGCACTTCTTTTAATTTGATGATTGTCCAAAGAAGAAGATTGACCTTTATAGGCTTCTGACAAGTTGGAACAAGCTTGATTGCCTATATCTGCGGTGGGTTCAATCTTTTTTAATTGATGATCTAAAGATTTTTTTTTTTGCTTGATCGACTGAGCCTGCCATTGCAGAATTCTGGGAAGAATAATCCGTTATGGAATCGTTTGTTAATTCTGGCATGCTTAAACCTAATTAAAAACAATACTAGTATTATTATAACTCCACTAATATTAATTTTAATTAATGACAGTATTAAATAAATGTTAATTTATTACTCGACTTTGTACAATTTTTGGACGAATATTCGAGAGAGAAGCAAACTACAGCGTAATAAATTTCGCAGGAAGGGGTTGTTTTCCCCCTTCCGAGAAATTTATTTAGCTGTAGAAAGCTTCTCTC
>JANWJE010000096.1 GCA_025451995.1 Parachlamydiaceae bacterium
CTGCTTTTGCATCTGCCTGCATCGCACAACTTATTCAAGTTGTGCTGCTTCGGCACCGGCTTTGCCTGATGCAAAATCAGGCCGCCTCCTTGTTAAATTTTCCAGCTTTCAACTGGACGGAGTATATTCATCGAAATCCCTATCATTGTAACCACGCCCAATTTCGCGATAGAATTCCGGTCTATATTCGTCGAAGGCTCTCTCGCCCCCCCTCCTTCCTATGTCGCTAAAATGTTCGTCTCCGTAGTTTTCAAGGATGGCTTGCCCCCCTCGCCTTCTTGCTTGATGAAAATCCCCTTCCGAGGTTCTATGATTATTAGTGCTATTGCCTTTCCTAGGAGATGAAGAGGATCCGCCTTTACCTTTGCTGTATGTTTTACCCCAGCGAGCTTCTGCTCCTAAGCGGCCGGCTTCTTGACGACTTATCGTTCCTTTTCTTGGCATAATATCCTCCTATTATGATAAAATTTTCTCATCATTTGCCAAATGTTTTATCACAAGATAAACACATGTCTCTTGTAAACTGTAGAGCAGGTGGATTGATTGTTGCTAAGTACTTCGCGATGCCTGAATCGGTCGTGAATAACGATATCTTAAATGTATGATGCGGGCTTGAGTCTAAATGCTTTGAATGCCCTTAACTTTTTTTTAAAATTTAATCTAATTAATAGCAATAATTTTTTTTAATGTCAGAGACATATCATTTAGCCACATCTATTGTTGCAAAATTGGTGAGATCTGGTTTTATCGCCTATTTTGCAGGGGGGTGGGTCAGGGATTTTATTTTGGGACATCCATCGGAAGATATCGATATTGCAACTAACGCCAGTCCCTCGCAAATCATGGATCTTTTTCCTCAAACGATTTTAGTGGGTTTGGCTTTTGGAGTGGTCATTATCGTCATTGAGGGGCATCAATTTGAAGTGGCGACTTTCAGAAAAGATCTCGAATACATCGATGGAAGACATCCATCAGCCATTGAAATGTCCAGTCCAAGCGAAGATGCACAGCGGCGAGATTTTACAATCAATGGAATGTTTTACGATCCTTTGGAAGAGAGAATTCATGATTTTGTCAATGGACAAGAAGATATCAAAAAAAGGGTGATAAGAACGATTGGCAATCCCCATGATCGTTTTTTTGAAGACCGCCTAAGGATGTTGCGGGCCTTTCGCTTTGCCGCTCGATTTGAATTTGCAATTGAACAAGAAACACAAGAAGCGATCAAAGAAAATGCCGATCAATTATTCCCTTCCGTCGCTATGGAAAGAGTGTGGCAAGAATTTGAAAAAATGGCCCTTTATCCCCGCTTTGAACAATCGATTGTAGAGATGCAGCGGCTTTCAGTGTTGAGTGTGATTTTTCCCGAACTTACGGGTTTTCATCTCAACGACATCCGCCAACGGGTCCATCCTTTTCGTTATTTCCCCAAAAATTGCCCCACGATTTTATATTTAATGGAATTATTTATACATGTCCCTTTGACATCAAAAATAGAGATAGCGAAACGTTTAAAAGTTCCAAATCGCGATATCAAATGGATTGAATACACCGAAGCGATCAATGAGGCAGTTGCCAGCGAAAAAAAAGAAAACCTAAGAGATCTTTATCAATGGGCAAATCTGATGGCTAATCCCGATTGGGAAATTGCGATTCAACTTCTTGCAGCCCGCTATGAAAGTGAAAGGCATTCCACATTATACTCCTATTATCAAGATCGCTATAAAGGCTTGGAAACACACATTGAGAGAATACGCAAAGGAAAGCCGATTGTTAATGCAGAAATTTTACAAAAAAAAGGGATCCCGAATGGGAAAAAAATGGGCTTACTGTTAAAAGAAGCCCAAAGAATCTCTATCGTTGAAAATTTGCATGATCCTGAGATCATCTTATCAAAATTATCTTTAGATTGCTTATGAACCAAACAATCACGAGCTTGCAGCATCCGTTGGTGAAACATTTTCTTAAATTGAGAACAGACAGCCTTTATCGGAAAGAAAATCAAACTCTTGTCTTGGAGGGGAGCAAACCCATCAAAGAACTGTCCCACCTTGTTAAAGTTTTATATACTCCCCGTTTTGCCCCTTTTGCCCACACTCTCGATTGTCAGAAATGGGAAGTGACAGAAGCTATCATTAAAAAAATTTCCGGCTTAGAATCACCGGAAGGGATTATTGCAGAGGTCTCTTTACCCCCATTTGTTTCTCTCAATTCATCGCGGCGGGTGTTAGCCTTAGATGGAATCAGCGATCCTGGAAATTTCGGCACACTGTTGCGAACAGCATTGGCATTTAATTGGGAGACAGTCTATCTCTTACAGGGGTGTTGCGATCCTTTTAATGACAAAGCGTTAAGGGCGGCAAGAGGAGCCCATTTTAAACTGGCATTAGCGCAAGGGTCAAGTCAACAACTGCTCGCATGGTCAAAGGAAATGCACGCTCAAACTTTAGTGGCCGATATCCGAGGGAAAGAAGTGAATGAGCTATCTTCACATTGCGAAAAAAGAGTTTTGGTTTTGGGAAATGAAGCCCATGGGGCATCTCAAGAAATTAAGGATGTTTGCTCAGCTGTAACCCTTCGGATGGAGGGGGAAATGGAATCATTAAATGTTGCCGTTGCCGGTGGCATTCTCTTATATCTTTTGAGGTAATAGACCTCTTGCATAATTCCATTTATTTGCTAAAATAAATCTTTTTGGCGTCTTTATTGCCAAATTTTTCGACCATATTAAACCGGGTGTACCACTTATAAGCGGGCAGATTCGAGATAATTTTTCTCTAGGAGCTTGCACAGGCTACGAAAACAATTGGTCAATATTTATTTAATATTGCCCAATTGTTTTTGCAAGCTCCTAGAGAAAAAGTACTCGAATCTGCTGCCCTTCTAAGTGGTACACCCGGTTTACCCAATATGCTCTCAAAATTTGGCAATAAATCCATCCAAAAATCTTTCATTTTATCAAACAAAGCGAATTATGCAAGAGGTCTAATATGGATCACAATCATTATGAAGAGCACTATGATAATCGATTTCGTAAAGAAGGAAAATCGGATAGAAAAAAGGCGATTGCAAAAGATCGATCAAAATATAAAAAAACAGACAAAGATAAATATTTAAAAAGTATCGAGCAAGAAAAAGAGAGCAAACTTGCCAAGCAGGATTGGTTAGAGGGAAGAGTCCTCGCTATCCATCCGCAAGGAGTCATGGTCGATTGCGAAGGTGAGATGTATGCGTGCGTGCTCAAAGGCCTCCTTAAAAAAGAAAAAACCCAGCATAAAAATTTAGTTGCAGTGGGCGATTTTGTTCTCTTTGAAAAAACATTTGAACATGAAGGAATTATTGGCCACATCAAGCCGCGCAAAAGCTTTCTTTCTCGCGCTGATAATCTTTCAAGAAGAAAAGAGCAATTGATTGCTGTCAATATCGATCAAGTGATCATCACCGTTTCAATCGTCAATCCTCCCTTAAAATCATCGATTATCGATCGCTACATTATCGCCACAAAAAAAGGGGGAATGGAGCCAATCATTGTCATCAACAAAATGGATTTATTGCAAAATCATGAGATGGACCCCATTTTAATTGAAGTAGAGCAGGAGATTTTGCAAGAAGTCATTAGAGCGTACGCGGCTGTCTCTATCCCGGTCATTCTCGTCAGTTCACTGGAAGGGCAAGGGGTTGAAGAATTGAAAGAAAAAATGAAGGGGAAAGCGTCTGTATTTTCAGGGCAATCAGGGGTAGGAAAATCCTCTCTTATCAACGCCATTACAGGGCTTGATTTAAGGGTTGGCGAAATTGTCGAACGAACGAAAAAAGGGGCGCATACGACAACCACAACACAGCTTATGCCCCTTTCTTTTGGAGGATGGTGCATCGATACTCCTGGCATAAAAAGTTTTGGCGTTTGGGATCTCGACCGCGATGAGTTAGAAGGTTATTTCACCGAAATTCATGAGTTGGGTTTAAATTGCAAGTTCGCCGATTGTACCCACACCATTGAAGAACAATGTGCAATTAAGGAAGCTCTTGAGAAAGGAGTTCTTTCCCCTTTGCGCTACGATTCGTATCAGGCCTTAAGAGAAGGATTGGATGAGAAGCATTTAAGACGATGAGCCTAGTACACTGTCAAGATTAATCTTGACAGTGTACTAGATAAATATCTGTTTTTATAGTATTCTTACAAGTAAGAGTAAGAAAAAATGGAGAAAGAAAATGAAAGTTACAAGCAAAGGTCAAATTACAATACCTGCTGATTTAAGAGATGAATACGGCTTTTTGCCTCATTCTGAATTAAAATGGGAGAGGGGAAAAAAGGGGCTTATTTTAAAAAAAGCAAAATCTAGCAGAAGAAGAGGTGAAGGTATTATTAAACATATGAAAGGAAGTTCAACAATAAAAATGAAAACAGATGATATCATGAGGTTGACTCGTGGCGATAATGATTGATAGCAATATTATTCTTGACATTGCTACAGAAGACCCTCAATGGTTTAATTGGTCATCTGAAGTATTAGCGAAATTGGCAGATACGAATACTTTAGTGATTAATCCCATTATTTTTGCAGAAGTTTCTATCGGATTTGAGAAGATCGAAGATGTTGAAACTTTGCTTCTTAAAAATTATTTTTTACGGGAATCAATCCCTTGGGAAGCGAGTTTTCTTGCTGGTAAATGCTTTGTAGCTTATAGGAAAAGAGGGGGGAGTAAAACCAATCCTTTGCCTGATTTTTTCATCGGGGCGCATGCTGCAGTGAGAGACTATCAATTATTAACAAGAGATGTTGCTCGTTATGAAACTTATTTTCCTAAATTGAAATTAATATCACCAAAACATTGTCTAAAAAAAAGCTGATCGTTATTTTGATGAAATAACGCACAGGCACAACATGTCATACATTCGAACAGTAAAAGGAAGAGAAATTCTCGATTCGAGGGGGAATCCCACAGTCGAGGTTGAAATCACCACCGATCAAAATATTGCCGTGCGCGCCTCTGTCCCCTCAGGCGCATCCACAGGGGAAAATGAAGCCTTAGAACTGCGAGATAATGACAAAGAGTATTTTTTAGGAAAAGGGGTCACACAAGCGGTCGCAAATATCAATGGCCCCATTGCAAACCTTTTAATTGGCGAGCATGTTTGCGATCAAGAATTGCTCGATCATTTAATGATTAAGGCTGATGGAACTGAAAATAAATCTCGTTATGGCGCCAATGCTATTTTAGGAGCATCTCTCGCCTTAGCTCGCGCGGGCGCTGCAAGTACAAAACTTCCCCTTTACCGCTATATTGGCGGGTGCCATGCCCACCTATTGCCATGTCCCATGATGAACATTATCAATGGCGGCGCGCATGCTAATAACACTTTAGATTTTCAAGAATTTATGATACGCCCCATCGGTGCTCCAAATTTCCGGGAAGCGGTGCGATGGGGTGCAGAAATCTTCCATACTTTGAAGAGTATTTTAAAGAAGAAAGGCTTAAGTACTTCTGTTGGCGACGAAGGGGGATTTGCTCCGGATATTGAGAGTCATGAAGGGGCGATTGACGCAATTGTCGATGCGATTGAACAGGCTGGATTTCATGTGGGAAATGATATTTCTTTAGCACTTGATTGTGCCGCTTCCGAGTTTTATGACAAAAACAGCCATCGCTATTTCGATAAAAAAAAGAAAATGAGAGGCGAAGAGTCCAAAGAGAGAACATCTGAAGAGCAAATCGCTTATCTTGAAAAACTGTGCAGCAACTTTCCTATTGATTCAATTGAGGATGGTTTAGCAGAATGGGATTGGACGGGATGGCAAGAGCTGACCAAGCGCCTTGGCAAAAAAATACAACTTGTGGGGGATGATATTTTTGTCACGAACCCTAAGTTTTTAACGAAAGGGATAGAAATGGGAATTGCTAATGCGATTCTAATAAAACCCAATCAAATCGGAACTCTGACTGAAACGCTAGAAACCATTCGCATTGCGCAAAGTTTTGGTTACAAAACAATCATATCTCATCGTTCGGGTGAAACCGAAGATGCTTTTATTGCCGATATTGCCGTTGCAACAAACGCTGGGCAGATTAAAACCGGATCATTATCTCGCTCTGATAGAGTTGCAAAATACAATCGCTTACTTGCGATTGAATTAGGATTAGGTGAAAACGCAACATACGCAGAGTAGAGTAGATTATGACTTATACAGTGGCTCTTTTTGGAGAAGCGGAAAGAGGTGAATTTAACACCGCCTATTTCTGCCAAGATTTAGCTGAATTAGATCAATACTTTGGAAATCCGCCCCCCGAGAGTCGGGGTCTCTATTATGCTGTTCAAGCCTTGATGTTTAAAAGACAGCTCATTTTTTTCCGAGTCATGGAGGAGGGGTTTAGTATCCCGGACTATATGACGGGTGTGCATATGTTAGAAGAACAACACCTTTTTTCCCATCTCGATGCTATTTTTATTCCGGGTGTGGGCGATCCCACAGTCATCCATGCCATGCAGCCCCTATGCAAACGCTTCCATAGTATTTTAGTCTCGACAGAATCTGATTTTTATGATTATTTAACAGCATCTCAATCTTAAAAGAGAGTTTTATATGCGGTTATTTTTATTAGTATTTTTATGCTGTTCTTTTTCAACGATACGGGCATCGAGTTCCTCTCAAAAAAATCTGCCTTGGTATCCCTCTCTTGAAGCTTTCGAACATTATAATTCGGGGCGGTCGCATGTGTTTTCTCAGGCAAAATTTAAAGGCTCTTTTAAAGGAAATAATGTCGTTCAATCACAATCTTCCTTGCCTATATACCCTTCGGGATACAACATGTCCTATCTCGATTCTAAAAATATCTTTATCTATGGGGGAGGATATGGAGATGAGCCCGGATCCATCGGCGCTTTTGTTGCAAAGGTAGATCCCGAGACATTATTGCCCATTTGGTATAATCAACTCATTAATACCAGCCAAAATGGAGAATGGGATTATCCGGGTTCAATGGCAATTCTCAATGATGGCTTTATTTATGTCATTTATGGCTACCGTTTATCTAAAATTGATCCAAAGACCGGGGTCACCATAACTACATTAATTTTGCCGACAGGGGAGGGAGAGCCTGAAAATACAGGCTACAATGGCTTTAATGCGACAGCGGACGGCACGTTGATCATGAAATCCCTCTACCGCCAAGCGGGCTGCTCGATTCAAGGGCCTGATGCCTTATTAAATTGTCCAGACCCCACCGACGTTCCGGCTTCCGTTTTAGTCTCTGTTAATCCTGTGACAATGACCGTTATCGATACGATTACTCTGCCTGCCCCAGTCGCTGCTCGTCCAACGATTGGCATGGTCAATAATGATACGTATGTGTATTTGGTAGAGGCGGATACAGTCATTAGATATCGAGTCGTAAGTGGAAAATTTATCCAAGATACTTTATGGAATCCGGGTATCATCGCATTAAAGGGGCAAACAACAGCCACTTCTTTTGTTGTCATGGATGATTGGATTGTTGGACAGATGAATACGCTCCCTTCTGCGACGGAATTAACAGTGTTCGCCATCAACCAAAAGAATGCAAAAAAGCAATTTTTGATTAAGCCTTTTTTAGGGGATCCCATCCCCCCCCTAGTTTATGAGGCATTTTCACATGCAGCTGATGGGGGTCAGGCGATCAGTTGGGCGCCAGCTTCAGTTTCAGCCGATCCCGACACTCACCTCGTGTATGCCAGCGATTCCCTTCCCGGAAAAATCGCAGCCATCAAATTAAATTCAGAGGGAATGAAAGTGATTTGGAAAGCTAATCAAACCACGACTGAATTTACGGCGCTCATCGGCCCTAAGAAGAAAAGGGTGCTCATCGGCACAGATATTCCAGGAGCGCAAATTCCCGGCAATAATAGCGAAGATTATGCTGTATGGAGAGATGCAAAAACAGGCAAAGAAATCGCAAGATCCGCTCGCTTGCCTGTCATGACTCAAGGAACCATGATCCAGCCCTTTTATTCGGGCGAAGTCTTTTATGAAGGCGAACTTGGAAATTTGATTAAATTGAAGCCAGTTAAAATTAAGGGACGATAGGGATAGGTTTAAATCTTTCCTGTTTTGAGCAAAGCTCAAAGCAGGAAAGCTTCTCGTTACCTTCTGTCGTTGATTTTGGCGAGCAATCTTAAGATTTCGATGTAGAGCCAAATCAGGGTCACCATGAGGGCAAAAGCACTATACCATTCCATGTATTTGGGTGCGCCGCCGCGGGATCCTTGTTGGATGAAATCGAAATCTAAAATAAAGTTTAATGCTGCGATTCCCACAACAAATACGCTAAATAGAATGCTAAAAAAACCGCTTCCGTTGATAAAAGGGACATTGATATGGAAGAAACCCAATATGATCGAAACAAAATAAACCAGGGCGATGGCTCCCGTGGCTGCGACAACTCCCCATTTAAAGCGCTCTGTTGGGCGAATCCAACCCGCTTGATAGGAAACAAGCATGACAAGAAGTGTAGCGATCGATAAACTCACCGCTTGGGTGACAATCCCCGGATAGCTTTTTTCAAAAATTGCAGACATGCCGCCTAAGAAAAGTCCTTCTGCAACTGCATAGAGTGGAGCAGAAATGGATGCCCAATTTTTCTTAAAGATGGTCACAAGGGATAAAATAAAGCCGACGATCAAGCCTCCTATCATCCATCCTTGGACAGCAGTCGACTGATATCCGGATAAAGAAAATTGTCTCCAAATGAGAGCTGCCGGCAGCAAGACCAAAAATAGGAGGATCAAGGTTTTATTGACCGTTCCCCTTACAGTCATTGCATTCGATTCTGAAACTAAACCAAAGCCAGAAAAAGGATTGCTGATTAAAGCTGGGTTAGAAGATCGCATATCGGTACTCCTTATTAATTCGGAAATCCAATATAAACTGAAAATTAATTTTTTTCAAGCTCTCAAGAAGTTTGAAAGAAAAGGTTTGTTATCTTATGATTGTATACTGCTTCCAGTTGAATCTTGAACTTTTGGGCTAGCTTTAAAGCTCCCGCGGTTGAGAGATCTCAAGAGGCATAGTATTAATTCAATACAATGCCTCTTGCGATCTCTCAACCCCGGGGCTTTGAAGCAGCCCAAAAGTTCAAGATTCAACTGGAAGCAGTATATACTCAAACCCGCCATAAGGTGAGTTTTAATTCTATTTTAAGGGATAACTATGTTTGGATTTCTCAAAAAAATTTTTGGCAGCGCACACGACCGTCTTTTAAGCAAATATCGCAAAATTGTTGCAGAAGTCAATCGTTGGGAACAGCAGTATCAAGCTTTAAGCGACGACCAAATTCGAGCCAAAACAGAAGAGTTTAAAGAGCGTTATCAGAAAGGGGAATCGCTCGACCAGTTATTGCCGGAAGCTTATGCAGTTGTAAAAAATGTGTGCCGGCGCTTAACAGGAACGGAGATTCACGTTTCAGGATATAACCAAAAATGGGATATGATCCCTTATGATGTCCAAATTGTAGCCGGTATCGCTATGCACTATGGAGCGATTGCTGAAATGCAGACGGGCGAAGGTAAAACTCTGACTGCCGTCATGCCTCTTTATCTCAATGCTTTAGGTGGAAAACCTGTCCATTTGGTGACTGTCAACGATTACTTAGCCCAACGCGACTGCGAATGGGTGGGGACGGTCCTTCGCTGGCTTGGCCTCACGACAGGAGCTTTAACCAATGGCGTCCCGATTGAACATCGCAAAGGGATTTATCAAGCGGATGTTGTCTATGGAACGTCTTCGGAATTTGGTTTCGATTATCTGCGCGATAATTCGATGGCGATGACAAAATTTGAACAGGTCCAAAGAGGGTATTATTTTGCGATTATAGATGAAGTTGACTCTATTTTGATCGATGAAGCCCGTACCCCATTGATTATCTCCGGACCTGTGCCCGACAGCCGGCAAATGTATGATGAGCTAAAAGAAGGTGTCGCTGAACTTGTGCGACGCCAGCGCGATTTCTGCAATCGTTTGGCGACGGAAGCGCGTAAAACTTTAGATCAGCAAGCTTTACTGCCGGAAGGAAAAAAAGATAAAAAACTAGAAGAAGCCGAGCAAGAGGCGTATCGAAAAATGTGGTTGGTTGGGAAAGGGACGCCTCAAAACAAATTGCTGAAACGAGCGAAAGAAAATCCGGACATCCGCGCTGCGATTGACAAGTGGGATCTTTATTACCATGGAGATCAAAATAAAGAGGAAAGGTTAAAAGCCTTGGCTGAGCTCTACATGATCGTCGACGAAAAAAGCAATGAATATGAACTCACCGACAAAGGGATAAACGCTTGGCAAACATATACCAGCGGGGTAGGTAGCCCGGAAGATTTCATCATGATGGATATCAGCCATGAATACATTAAAATTGATGAAGATCCGGAGTTGGATGAAGAAGCAAAGATGGCCCGCAAACTAACGGTTAGAGAAGAAGATGTGAAGCGGAAGGAAAGATCGCACAACCTTCGCCAATTGCTAAGAGCCCACCTTTTGATGGAAAAAGATGTCGATTATATCATTCATGATAACAAAATTGTGATTATCGATGAGCACACCGGGCGGGCGCAGCCGGGGCGTCGTTTTTCTGATGGATTGCATCAAGCGATTGAAGCTAAAGAAGGGGTGGAGATTCAAAAAGAAACCCAAACCTATGCGACAATCACCTTGCAAAACTTCTTTAGAATGTATGAAAAGCTTTCGGGGATGACAGGAACCGCTGCGACGGAGGCTCAGGAATTCAAAGAAATCTATAAATTAGATGTTTTGGAAATTCCAACCCATAGATCGTGCGCTCGAAATGACTTTAACGATGAAATTTACATGACGGAGCGGGAAAAATATAATGCGATCTTAAAAGAAGTGAGAACCGCAAATGAACAAGGCCGGCCGGTTCTTATCGGGACAGAATCTGTTGAAGTCTCTGAAAAGCTCTCCCGTATCTTTAAGCAAAACAATCTTGAGCATACCGTATTGAACGCTAAACAGAATGAGCGCGAAGCGGAAATCATTGCCCAAGCCGGAAAAAGGGCAGCCATCACCATTGCAACCAATATGGCCGGTCGTGGAACCGATATTAAATTAGAATCCGGAGTGGCAGGTGTGGGTGGATTGTATGTGGTTGGGACAACGCGGCATCAGTCTCGCCGCATCGATCGGCAATTGCGGGGTCGTTGCGCGCGCCAAGGCGATCCGGGGACTTCAAAGTTTTATATCTCGTTTGAAGATTCTCTTCTCCGTTTGTTTGCCTCGCCGCGCATTACTTCCATTTTACAGAAATTTCGCCCGCCCGAAGGTGAGCCGATTTCAGCTGGAATGCTCAATAAGTCTATAGAAACGGCTCAAAAACGAGTCGAACAGCGCAATTATATGATGCGGAAACATACCCTTGAATACGACGATGTGATGAATAAACAAAGGCAGGAAATCTATGCATTCCGCAATGAACTCCTCCATACTGAAAATATTGAGCCTGTTGCAATTGAGGTGATTGAAAGCGTCTGCATGATTGGGGGTGAAAAATTCTTGCATAATCGTTCGGCTGAAGGAGGCTGGGATCCTGAAGGGTACCGTCAATGGCTCATGCACCTTTTCCCGGTCACTTTTGAAAAAGAGGAGTTTGATCAAGATCACCTCGATGTGGAGCAAATTGAAACAATCGCAGCGAATAAAGTGGTCGGCGCTTTCCAGGAAAAATTGGCAAGGGAAAATAACAAAGTACCGACTGAACTTTTAGCTGCCGGAGAACCTTCACAACCGGCCCATAATGCAGTGCGCAATCTGATGCTCCGCAAGACAGACCAACTCTGGCAAGAGCATCTCCTTCGCATGGACCATCTTCGCTCTGACGTTACCCTACGAGCGGTTGGACAGCGCGATCCATTGACTGAATTTAAACATGAAGCCTTTACCATGTTTGACGACCTCAGCCGCAGTTTAAGAACTGAAATTGCGCGAGCCGTTTTCCGCTTTGAAATCATCGCGCCGCAACAAACATTGCAGCAGCTTCTCATGAATGCAGGTTTAAGACTAGAGCGCAACCGCTCGTTGTTTGATGGTCTCGAACAGCAACAAGAGCACCAGCCAGGTCAAATTGGAGAGCAAAAAGAAGACGATGATGAAGAGGATAAGGATGAGCGCCAAGAGCCGATGACAAATAGCTCTCGGATAGGCAGAAATGATTTATGTCCTTGCGGAAGCGGTAAGAAGTACAAAAAATGTTGCTCCCAAGCTGAAGCAGTGTAGGTAAGCCCGTGCCCATGCCCATACGCATTAAGCTAAGCAATTTTTAACGCAAAGGCGCAAAGGGCAACGCCACCACACAATCGTGAAACTTTCCTGCTTTGAGCTCCGCTCAAATCAGGAATTGTTCCTTTGCGCCTTTGCGTTAAAATCGCTTAGCTTAACGCATATGTGTGCATGCTCGTGCTCGAAACCTTTCAGCTGGGAAGACTATAGCGGAAGTTCCACTTAAGATGTTTATTATCAACCCACTGAAGCACTTGTTTTGGACATTATGGATTGTCTTTTGTGGGATCGTATGCAATGCGCTTTTTGCCAATGAATATACTCTCCTTTTTGATCTCTTAATTCCCATTTCATTCGAAGAGACCTCTTTTTCCGGGATAGAGGGGATTGATGCCATTTATTTGATTAATCTCGATAGAAGAGGTGATCGATTGGCATATATGAAACAGCTGTTTTTAGAGCATGGCCTCCATGCACAGCGTTTGAGCGCATGTGATGGAGAGAGGCTTTCTTTAGAAACAATTAAAACTTTAATAGGCCCTTATTCCAATAGCTCTTTGCTCAAACGCCATCCCGGAGCTGTTGGGTGCATCATCAGCCATATTTCAGTCCTTTATGATGCTTTTATAAGGGGATTTAAAGTGATATGGGTGCTTGAAGATGATGTAGAAATTTTAGAAAATCCCAAACAATTAAATGTGCTAATGAAGCAATTAAATGCGCAGGATCCTTCTTGGGCTATTTTTTATACTGATCCCGACTTTAGAAGAAATGAGCATCAATGCATTTTTCCTTTAATTAAACAGGCATTTCGACCGGGGCAAGTTTCATGGGAGTGCGATCGAAAAGAGCGAAGAATCCCTTTAATAGAAGGAGTGATTGATCGAGTTTATTATCGATGGGGAACCCATTCTATGATTATTTCAGCTGAGGGCATTCATAAAATGATTGACCATTTCTTGCATAGTCATCTATATACTCCTATTGACATCGATATGCATACGATTGCAGAAATGCGGCAATACTGTTCTGTTGTCCCAATCGTCACAAATGGATTCCGTTTCACTACGGATATAAGAAAGGTTCATAAAAAACCTTTATGAATCGCTGCGCCATTTTAGTCCTATCTTTTTGTATGGCTTTGACTGCTTCTAAGATTTATTCAGACTTTGCCTTTATAGCGATTACCATTCCTAAGTCAGGGACTCATCTTCTCGCAAAAATTTTAACGCAGTTGACCGGAAAGAGGTATACGCCTACTTGGCCATTAAGCAGAGGATTTCCCGGGAAAGAATCTTGGGAGATGTGCGATGAAAAACTAGATGTTTTGACCAATCCATTGACCGGCTATTATTGGATGACTCATCTCATGTATCAAGATAAGCAAGCTGAAATGATTCTTTCTAAACAATGCCGCATTTTCTTTTTGTACCGGGATCCTAGAGATCAGATGATTTCGGCTTATTTTTACGTAAAAAAGAATAAAAAAATATGGGCTCCTGATATTTTTCCAGAAAACATGGAGGATTTTATTTTCCAAATGATTGAACAAAAAGAAATATCGGACCCTTTTATTTCCACACATGGAATTGCAGATTTTTATGCTCGATATCTTCCTTGGAAAGAAATCTCTGAAGTGTGTTGCTTGCGCTTTGAAGATTTAGTCGGTCCTCTTGGGGGAGGGACACAAGAAAAGCAAGAAGAGGCAATTCGATACATTGCCGCTCATTTAGGGGTCGATGTCCCTTCTGATCTCGGTAGATTTAGCCAAACGCTGTTTGGATCATCCATCACTTTTCGATCGGGTCAAATCGGTTCATGGAAGCACTACTTTAACGAGGGGCATAAAGAAGCTTTCAAACAAAAAGCCGGTCAATTACTTATTGATCTCGGTTACGAATTGGATTTAAATTGGTAGCACCTTTAATAGACCTCGTGCGCAATTACATTTTCTCAAGCAAATCTAATTACGCAAGAGGTCTAATTATTCTCCTTCTTACCTCTATTTTGCCGCTTAATGCCTCTCCTATTTATATTGTCTATCACGTGGCAATTTTGAATAACTGGAAAGATATCGTACAGGAACAGTTAGAGATGATTAAAAATGAAGGACTCTACGACGCAGCAGATCGATTCATCCTTTGCTATGTAGGAGAAAAAGAAGAAGAGCTGGCAATATTGGTTCAAAACATTGGGGATAAAATAGAAATAATCCATGCTTCTTATGATGTTTCAGTTTGTGAATTTCCATCGATTGCAAAGGTCAAAGAGATCTCAGCTGAAGAACCGAATGCAAATATTCTCTATTTACATTCTAAAGGTCTCCTCCACTTTGGAAAACCGACCGAAAAGGCTGTCACTTGCTGGAGGCGTTATATGCAATATTTCCTTATTCAACAATGGCGGATATGCATTGACCGATTAAATAGTTATGATGCTTGTGGGGTGGAATGGCGCTTGCGACCCCCTCATTTTAGCGGCAATTTTTGGTGGGCAAGGGCGAGCTATATCAACACTCTTATTCCGCTTCCTCTTCCCTATTCTTTTCGGCGCAGATTATCGTGTGAGTTTTTTATAGGGACAGGAAAACATGCGCGTTTTTGCGTATTGCATCAATCTCCTTTTGCTAATTTGTATCAAGATTCTTATACTGCAGAAAATTATCGAAATTGAAACGCTCATGCGATTATATCTTTTCTTTTTTTTGCTTATAACAAATGCACTCTTTTCTTTGGCGGACGACCCTAAAGAACTCTATATTGATTTAATGAAAAAAATTCTCTGTAATACAATTTACGAAGATCAAAGCAGCGCTGTCTTTTCCGGACATCGAATAAAGAAAAATATTCCTTATCATCCTATCAGAAGAGAAAATGGGCTTGACTGGCCCGCAGTTGCCCATACAATGATAGGAATGAAACGGCTTAATCATATTCACGAATGTGCAAAAGTGATATTAAACGAAAATATTCCCGGAGATTTTATTGAAACAGGAGTTTGGCGGGGGGGAGCTGTGATCCTGATGCGCGCGATCTTAAAGGCCTATGGGGATACACATCGGCTTGTTTGGGCAGCAGATTCATTTGAAGGGCTGCCAAAACCCAATGTGGACCTCTACCCTAAAGACCGTGGATTTGACCTATCCGGTTTCAATGAACTGGCCGTATCGCTCGATGAGGTCAAGAGAAATTTTGAAAAATATGAGTTGCTCGATGAACAAGTTGTTTTTTTAAAAGGTTTATTTTCAAAAACATTAAAAGATGCTCCCCTTACTGCGATTGCTCTTTTAAGGCTCGATGGCGATTTGTATGAATCTACCATGGATGCGCTTACTCATCTATATCCCAAATTATCTGCAGGGGGTTATGTGATTATCGATGATTATAAAATTCCCCCTTGCCGAGCGGCTGTGAAAGACTATCGTTCATTGTGTAATATTGAAGAACAAATGATCGCCATAGACCAAGATGCAATTTATTGGAGAAAAAAATGAAAATTATTATTTTTTTGTTTACTTGTCTATCCCTAATTATTGGAGGGGGAAGCTTAGAAGCGCATCACTCAAAAAAACATCACAAACACAAACATCATCATAAAAAGATTCTTTTTATCAAGCAAATGGAGTTTCGAAAGAGGTCTAATAGACCTATTGATCATTGGTCTTTTGAAAATAAAACCATCCGAGAATAAGAAGGGGGATGGCAAAACTTAGATAAAAAAAGCCATCTGTCTCTTCCCACTGCAAAGTAAATTTTCCGTTTTGGGAAAAAAGGATAAGCACAATCCCAAAAAGAAAAAATAAGGAGCCGGCCATGAGAAAGAGAATGGGAAAAATGTCTTTTTTAAGTTGAGCAAATAGAGAATCAAAATGGAGATGGGTATCGTCATTAGATTCATTGATATCTAATGAATCATCGTTCAATTCAACTTTAATTTGATAAGGTGGAGAGGGAATGTCTTCTAATTGTTCCGTTTTTTGATAATTGGGATTCCAACTCAAATTCTCTTCAGGGGAGACATTGAGATAAACTCCGCAATAAGGGCAATTATCTGTGTTTACGACATTACCCTCACAATTCCAACATAATTTTCTTTTGGGTATCGCGCTCATTTTTTTTTACTGCCGTAATGCTAGATAGACATATAGTAATACTAACTTTTTCTTTCATCTATTGCAAGAGCAAAAAAATTAAATCTTTAGAGGTAATTGCAACATTCCAAAAGACAGCTTTTTGGATCTTTTTTCGATGGAGACAGAAAAATTCAAAATGATAACACTTAGTCGTTTACTGTTTTTGATTTTTTGTCTTCGTCAAAAAAATCTCTCAAAAACCTGTTTTTTTGGACTTTTGGAATTACCTCTTTATATAAATCGTCGTCTCATTTTAAAATGTCTCTATGACAACAAAAAAATTTGATATTGCCGTTATCGGCGGCGGGCCCGGTGGCTATCCTGCAGCGATCCGAGCAGCACAATTGGGGAAATCTGTTGCTCTCATCGAAGCAAAAGAGCTGGGGGGGACCTGCCTCAATAGAGGATGCATTCCCTCAAAAGCGTTAATTGCCGGAGCTGAATTTGCCGCCGGTTTGAAGCATGCTTCTGCATTTGGTTTTGATATTCCTTTGATTGGAATCGATTACGCTCGTCTGGCTAACCACAAGGATAAAGTTGTCGAAAAAATGCTTTCCGGATTAACGGGACTAATTGCCGCCAATAAAATCACCCTGTTTAAAGGATTTGCGAAACTCTCTTCAAAAAATGAGATCAAAATTTTTGGAGAAAATGAAGCGCAGACGATTGAAGCCCAAAAGATTATCTTGGCAACTGGCTCCGAGCCGAGAAACATTCCCGCATTTCCTTTTGATGATCCATTCATTCATGATTCAACTTCTTTGCTTATGATGAAAACTCTTCCAAAAAAATTGATCATCATCGGCGGAGGGGTAATTGGGTGTGAATTTGCTTCTCTTTATGCCCATTTGGGGGTTCAAGTGACAATTCTTGAACTTTTGCCAAGAATCATTCCAACAGAAGCTTTAGAAGTGAGTCAAGCACTTAGTCGAGCGTTTGTGAAAAGGGGGATAGAGATTGAGACAAGTGTTAAAGTCGAAAAAATTGAGAAAACGGAAACGGGAATTAAAGTCTGGATTGCTGATGGAAGGTCATTCGATGGCGATTGTTGTTTGGTGTCGGTGGGAAGGAGTTTAAATACCAAAGAGATTGGTCTTGAAAAAATAGGCGTCCTGATTCAGGAGGGCGGCCAAATTGCTGTGAATGAAAAAATGGAAACGAGTGTCGATGGCATTTATGCCGTGGGCGATATTGCATCCAAATGGTTATTAGCCCATGTCGCTTCTCATCAAGGGATTATCGCTGCAGAAAATGCATGTGGGAAAGAGGCGAGAATGTCCTATCAAGCCATCCCCTCGGTGATTTTTACCGATCCCGAAATTGGGACCGTGGGGTTATCGCTCGAAGAAGCGAAAAAACAAGGATATCAAGCCAAAATCGGAGCATTTCCTTTCGCAGCATTGGGAAAATCACAAGCGGCTATGCATACCGAAGGCTTTGCTCAAATTGTCATCGATATGAAAACCGGACAAATTCTAGGCGCTCAAGTCGTCGGTTTTGAAGCTGCAACTTTGATTTCCCAAATGACGCAGGCAATTGCAAATGAGTTGACCGTCGAATGTATTTCTGAAACAATATTTGCTCATCCGACAATTTCAGAAGCATGGGGAGAAGCCGCTTTAATGGCTGAAGGGTTGCCTCTGCATCTTCTTCCAAAAAAGGTTTAAAAGTGGAAGAGAGAAAGAGAAAACTCAACATCTTGCCGCCGCATGTTGAGGAACAAGAAGAGCGAGCGGTATCGCTCGGTCGCTTTCCTCCCTGGTTGCATCGCCAATTGCCAAAAGGGGGGCAATTAAAACAAACCGGCAAAATTTTATCTCAGCATCGCTTAAACACGGTGTGCGAAGAGGCTAAATGTCCCAATTTATTCGAGTGCTGGTCGAGAAAAACAGCTACATTTCTCATTTTAGGAAAAGAATGCACGCGAAATTGCGGGTTTTGCGATATCGATTTTTCCAAAAAGCCAAGAGATTTGGATGAAGAAGAGCCTAAAAATGTCGCGCTGTCTGTCAAAGAGCTGAGCTTGCGCCATGTGGTGATCACCATGGTGGCAAGGGATGATTTAGCCGATGGCGGCAGTATCCATCTATCCAAAGTTATCAGCGAAGTGAGAGCTCAAAATGCACATGTGACGGTTGAGGTTCTCACCTCTGATTTTGCAGGCAATCGCGACGCGTGGCAAATCGTTTTAGACAGCCAACCCGATATTTTTAATCACAACATTGAAACCGTGCGAAGTCTAAGCCCTCAGATACGCCATAAGGCAACCTATGATAGAACTTTGGAGTTATTGAATTTTATGTCAGTCAACCGTTTGGGTAAAATGAAGGTGAAGTCTGGATTGATGGTTGGCCTTGGCGAGGCGTTGACCCAAGTTCAAGAAACGCTGCACGACCTTAAAAATGCAGGGTGTGACATCGTGACCATCGGGCAATATCTACAGCCAAATAGGCATAAATTTCGAGTTAAAGAATTCATACACCCTGAAATATTTAAAACTTACGAACAATTCGGATACGCGATTGGCATCTCATTGATGCATTGCGGCCCCTTTGTCCGGTCAAGTTACAATGCCGATGAAATTCTCAATAGGATTGAAGATGAGCGAAGATATTGAACAATTCCCACTTATTGATGCAATTGACCATTCGATTCTCATGCATCGGGATGCCCATTTTGACGGTAAATTTGCTTTCATGCTCGATTACTATCAAAAGGAAGGCAAAGGGGTGCAGGAAGAAATTGATATTAAGCGCATCGAAGAACTCGCCTCTTTAGAGGAGCAACTCAAAGAAAATTTAACAGCCCTTTATTTATCATCTTCTGAAACTGAAAAAATTGCACATTCAAGAGAAGCTTATCAGAAATTAAAGGCGATTCTTCAAACAAAAAAAGAAAAAAACATTATCCCTTACCTAATCGCTGACCTCATCTTATCTGAAGATGAAAACCCAAGTGAGATCATCCAAGAAATCTGTGCCCAGAAAGAAAAAATGGTCACCCCTCTCATTGACCTTTTGCGGAGTGAGCAATTTTATGACCCCTTATTTCCAGGATATGGTTTCGCCCCTTTTTTAGCAGCGCAATCTTTAGGTCAAATTGGGGATAAACGTGCGATCATTTCGTTATTTGAAGCGTTGGGAACTGGAGATTTTTTCTCGGACGAACAAATCATTAAAGCTTTGAAAGCGATTGGACAACCGGCTAAAGAATTTCTCCTGCACGTCATCCATGGAAAACCGATCACTGAAGATAATGAAAAAGCAGCGATTGCTTTAATTTCATTTAAAGATGATGAAGAGGTGGCAAACTTTGCATTTGACATGCTTCAACAAGCGGACATTCAAAAAGACCCCTGCTTGCCAACTTATTTAGTTCTCATTTCGGCTGGTTTGAAAGACCCAATCAGACGCCAAGCCTTTAAAGTGATGTCAAAAAACGAAAAACTTAACCGCACTTTAAAAGAAGACATGAAAGCCGTCCTCAAAGAGTGGGAAGCTTTGTAGTGTATGCCAAATGATATTTTTGAATTCGAAAATTCATTCGAAGACAAACTTGTACGCAAGCAAAAAAAAGCTCTTAGTCATTTTATAGAAGCTCTTGAATATGACAAAACATTCAACCCTGAAGACCTTGATGAAGATTTGTCAAAGAAAATAGAAAAATGATTAGACATCTTGCATAATTCACTCCCTCATTGACCAAAGTTCAGGAATAGCTCTTTTCCACAAAATCCTGGTAAACTAATTCTTTCTATTATATCAAAATAATAGTTCGTTGAGGGGTTTTCCTATGCATTTTTTAATTTGGCTATTGGATGAGCAACACTATGCGGCTGATCTTCAGGAGATCAATTCGATTGTCCTTGCATGCGATTTACTTCCTCTTCCAAATGCATCGAGTGAGATCCTAGGGGCGATGAATGTTCATGGTAAAGTCATTCCCGCGATAGATATGAGACATCTATTGGGATATGCTTCAAAAAAAATTGAAGCAAATAACCATTTTATTTTGGCAAAAGTCAATAAAAAAGAACTCGCCTTTTTAGTGGATCGGGTCATAGGGGTTAAATTTTGCGAGCGGGAATCGTCTTTTTCTTTAAAGGGAATTTCACCTGAAGAAGAAGTGAGATCTATCATTAAATATAATCAACACATTGTATATTTGATTCATTTTGAAAAATTACTTTTGAAAACAACTATGCCGGAAGTTCAATGATTTTGCATCAGCCAGTCCCAAAAGATTTGGTAGAAGTTTTTGCTCATTTGCTTGTTGAACATATTGGAATCTTCTATCAAAAAGAAAGATGGAATGAACTAGAAAAAAAGATGGTAAAAATCATGGGACATTATCATTTTAATGATCCCACCGCATTTATAAAATGGTTAAATGAAAAGTCATTGACGCATGAGCGGATGATTCAGTTAGCAAAATTTTTAACCGTCGGCGAAACCTATTTTTTTCGCGAACCAAAAATTTTTAATGCCTTACAATCTAATATCTTTCCTCTTCTCTTAAAAAAACATGCGAAAGATAAACAATTAAGAATTTGGTCTGCAGGATGTTGTACAGGAGAGGAACCCTATTCTCTTGCGATGACTCTTCATCAGATGATTCCCGATTGGGATGCTTGGAAGATTGAAATCTTAGCCACTGACATCAATAATGAATATCTTAACATAGCAAAAGAAGGTGTCTATCGGAGTTGGTCGCTGCGATCAACCCCTCAAAATATGATTGATTTATATTTTTCTAAAAATAAAAACTCAACGTTTTCCATCAATCCCCAAATTAAGAAATATGTGACTTTTGAGTATTTAAATTTGATGGATGGATGGTTTCCTTCCCCCCTTAATCATACTTCCAATCTAGATCTCATTTTTTGCCATAATGTATTTATTTATTTCTCTCTGGAAAAAATTGAAACAGTGACTTCCAAATTCATTAACTGTTTAAATGATTGGGGTTTGTTAAGTGTTTCTTCCGTAGAATTATCAACCATTAAAGAAAAATTTTTCACATCACACAATTTTTCCGGCGCTTATTTTTTCAAGAAAATGCCTGTCAAAAAAGAAATCATACCTAAAAAAGAAAATGTTGTTAAACAAGCGATGGCTTTACCTGAAGATTTATATGAAGGATGCTTAAACTTAAAAAAAAATAAAAATTATGGTGAGGCGAGTGAAAAATTAAAGAGCTTTCTGATTTTAAAAAAAAATGATCCGGCATTTATCAAAAAATATATTAAAGAAGTTCTCCTATATACTGATCTGTGTGCAAATCAAGGGCAATTGAACGAGGCATTGTCATGGGTTGACCGTGTTTTAGAAGTTGAGAAGAACAATCCAATTCCTTTTTATGTGAAAAGCGTTATCCTCCATTTTCTGGGAGATAATAGTGCCGGTATACGAACTTTAAAAAATGCGATTGCTTTAAAACCAAATTTTATAGCAGCCGTCTTTTTATTAGGTATTTTAGAAAAAGAAGAGTTAAATGAAGATTTGGCAAATGAATATTTCAAAAAGGCACTCGATTTAGTCCAGGATTTGCCTGATGATCTATTTTTAATGGGTATGGAGAGCGTGACCGTTGCCCAACTTAAAACTCACCTTGAGCACTTAGAGCGGCATTTCGATCGAGCCAAAGCCCCGGGAGCAAATGATTGAAGGTGAGTTCAAAGACATCTCGCCACTATTTTGGAGATAGACCATGTCCAATGATGAAATATTAAAATTGAGAGCAGAGAGACTGGCTAAAGAATTAGAGACTGAAGATTTAAGCGCTCATTCGATCGAATTTTTAGTTTTTAATATAAGCACAGAAAAATATGCGATTGAAATACCGCATATTAAAGAAGTCTATCCATTAAAGGAATATACGCCATTACCCTGTGTCAAACCTTATATTTTTGGCCTTGTCAACATCCGTCGAAAAATTGTAAGCATCTTTGATCTTGGAACCTTTTTTTCTCTTCCATCTATTGAAAGCAAAGAGAGAAAACTAGTCATCTTAGAAAATGAAAAAATGAAATTTGCTTTGCTTATCGATGGGATTATCGATATAAAAAAAATTGATCTGAAAGAGATTCAAACAACCCTGCCAAATAACATCGGCGATGATCAACAAGATTTTATTATGGGAATTGCTCCGGGGAACATTATTCTGATTAATGGGGAAAAATTGCTTTCATGCACAAATCTTATTATAGATGAAAAAGTGGTCTAAAGATGGGCAAAGAAGAAGAGTTTTATGCAAAGTTATTAAATACGTTTCGTAATGAAGCAGAAGAGCGCATTCAACTTTTAACAAGCGGGTTAATTTCATTAGAAGGTTCTTTAGACCCTCATATTAAGAAAGATGCGATAGAGCAAATTTTTAGAGAAGTCCATAATCTTAAAGGAGCTTCAAGAGCGGTTAATCATCCTATCGTTGAGGCAATCTGTCAAGAATTTGAAAATGTATTGTCCGCTTGGAAAAAAGGGGATATTAACATTTTAAAGGAAGATTTTACTATCTTATTCGAAACAGTTGATTGTATCGAAGCTGCCATCTCTCAAACTCAAGAAAAGGATAAAATCGATACCATTCTTATCGCTTTACAAAAAATATTAAATAAAAATTCAACAAATAAAAAAGAAGAATTAGAAATTCCAATAACGCCTCAAAAGGATGAAAATTTTGAAAAAAAAGAACAATTAGTGCGGGAAGATGACCAATCGATTCGGATATCTCTTTCCAAGTTGAATGAGCTTTTTCAATTAGCTGAAGAGATGTTAATGGTAAAACTCATTTCTCAAAAACAAGAGCATCAATTGAAGGTTCTCTACACTCGAAAGCAAGGGCAGAAAAAAAATGTATTACATATTGAAGAGGGGGTCGATCGCCTCATAAAAAATATAGGGAACTATCATGGAAATTCTGAACATGAAACCATGATTAAAGATCTATATTATTTTATAGATGCATTAAAAAATCAGATTAAATTTTCTGAAGATAAAATCAATCAATTAATGAAAGGTTCTGAGCAAAATTATCATTTTATTGAATCTCAAGTCAATCAACTGCTGCAGGCAGCAAAAAAAATTTTGATGCAGCCGATCAGTAGTTTATTTGATATTCTTCCAAGGATGATCAGGGACATTGCCCATCAATTGAATAAGGAAATCAGCATCGAATTCCAAGGAAAAGAAATAGAGTTAGATCGAAGAATCATCGATGAAATCAAAGATCCAATCATTCATTTGATACGCAATGCCATTGATCATGGAATCGAGTCTTCGGAAGAGCGAGAGGCATTAGGGAAATCACCTAAAGGAAAAATTAAAGTCATTGCCCATGCAAGCAGTGGCAATCATGTTGCAATCTCTATTATAGATGATGGGAGGGGGATAGAAACAGAAAAAATTAAATCAACTGCCGTTCAAAAAGGGTTATTATCACAAAAAGAATCAGACGAGCTTTCTGTAGAGGACATCCATCGATTTGCCATGCATTCCGGGATTTCAACCAGTCCAAATGTGACACAACTCTCAGGCAGAGGGTTAGGGTTGCCGATTGTTTCTGAAAAAGTTGACCAATTAGGGGGGCAGGTGTCCATTGAATCTCAGCCCCATCAGGGGACTAAATTCACATTGACCCTGCCATTAACCCTTGCGACCTTCAGAGGCGTTCATTTTCAAGCTTCAGAACAAGATTTCATCATGCCTTTGAATAATCTTAAGAGAGTTATTCAAATTAAAAAAGAAGACATTAGCACTGTTGCCAATCAGAAATCACTCAATTACCAAAATTCCTCTCTTTTCTATATTCCGCTGAGTGAGGTTTTAGGCTTAAAAAATGAACCTAAAGCCAACCAAAAGTTTTATGCGTTAATTGTTACCTCAGGTGATAAGACAGTCGCCTTTGGCGTCGATAAGGTTTTATATGAGGCTGAAGTTTTAGTAAAGAATTTAGGTCAGCAGTGCCTTCGAGTTAAAAATATTATGGCAGCGACGATTCTTGAACAAGGGAAGGTTGTTCCTATTTTACATCCCTTAGATTTGATAAAAACGGCAACAAAGGGAAAAATAACTGATCTCTCTATGAAAGATGAAGAAATTGCGGTTCAAAAAAAGATTTTATTAGTAGAAGATTCAATGACAACTCGATTAATGTTAAAAAATATTTTAGAATCTGCAAATTATGAGGTTCTTTTAGCAGTTGATGGGATACAAGCATTAGAATTGCTAGCCTCCCATTCAGTAGACCTTATTTTAACAGATATTGAGATGCCGAGGATGGATGGTTTTACTTTGCTTGAAAAAATTCGCAGCAATGAATCATTTAAAAATGTCCCGGTTATCATTTTGACTTCTCGCGAGTCTGCAGATGATCACAGTAGAGGAATAAGCTTAGGGGCTAATGGCTATTTAGGAAAGAAAAGCTTTAGCAAACAGGTGTTAGTCGACCTGTTAACAAATTTAATAACCTGAACAGAGGTTTATATGTTGCACAACACTAGTATCGCGAAGCGTTTAAGTATTTTAGCGTTAATCGCTATTCTAGCTTTAGCTTTGAATGGTTTTGTAAGTTTTTGGGCTTTCACTACAGCTTCAAATGGATTGGAGGATTTAATTAAAGGGGGCGCATTAGAGAAAAATGCTCAAAAGGTCGAAGATATACGAGAAAGGCTCGACAATGCCATCACTATTAAAATTTTCGTTTTCAGCACAGCGCTGATCATCGTGGTTCTTGGTTTTTTCTTTATATGCAGAGAAATTATACGAGCCCTGCGTTCGGCTATTCGAATAGTGAGAAAAATTTCAGCCGGAGAATTTACTACTAAAATCCGGTTTCACCATCATTCAAAAAATGAAATTGATCAATTACTTGAGGCATTGCAGTCTATGGTGGATGGCGAAAAAAAAGTTATCGATGCCCTTTTGGAGTTGTCTAAAGGAAATTTGGATGTCATCGTTCAACCAAGATCAGAACATGATATTTTAGGGATTTCTTTGGCAGAAACTACGGCAAAATTTAAAAATATGATCGTCAATATTAAAAATAATGTGGTCATTCTTGCAAATTCCTCTCAAGAAATTGTCGACACTGTTTCTCGGGTCGCTGTCAGTTCATCGGAAACTGCTACAGCTGTTTCTGAAACAACGACAACTGTTGAAGAATTAAAGCAAACTGCTCAAATGTCTACTGAAAAAGCTAAAGAGGTTTTAGAAAGTGCAGAAGATACTTTAAAAGTCGTTGATGAAGGTGAAAAATCTCTTCAATCGACATTACAAGATATGGAAGAGATCAATGAAAAAATGCATAGTATTTCAGAGGGAATTATTAAGCTGAGCGAATTTACTCAAACGATTGGGGAAATCATCGATTCAGTCAACGATTTGGCCGAACAATCAAATTTGCTTGCTGTCAATGCAGCCATTGAGGCTGCAAAAGCCGGTGAACAGGGAAAAGGATTTGGTGTTGTGGCACAAGAAATCCGAACTCTAGCAGAGCAGTCCAAAGTGGCAACAGTTCAAATTAGAGGGCTGCTCAATGATATTCAAAATGCCACAAATTCCGCTGTATTAGCGACGGAGCAGGGGACAAAAGCTGTGGATAAGGGAAGGCACCGCTCTTCTCAAACAAATGAAGCGATGGGTTCTTTAGTTGCGAGTATGAACTATGTGATTCAGGCAGCCAATCAAATTATCATGTCAACTCAACAACAGCTCTTGGGCGTTGATCAGGTAAATGTAGCGATGAATAATATCAATGATGCGGCAAAACAACATATTGACAATATGAAAACGATTGAAAATATTGTCGCTTCCTTTCATCAAATTGGTTTAACAATGAAAGATCTAACAGAGCAGTATCATTTAAAAATCTAAATTATGGCAAAAGAAAAGCAAATCAACGTATTAATTGTCGATGATTCTCAGGTTTCCTGCGATCTTTTGAAACATATCATTGAAAGCGATCCAAAAATCAAAGTCATGGGAATTTCAAAAAATGGACAAGAAGCTTTAAATTTTTTAGAAAACAATACTCCTGATGTCATTAGCATGGATTTGCTTATGCCCGGTATGGATGGTTTTGAAACGACAAAGAGAATTATAGAATTCAAACCATTGCCTGTAGTGGTAATTACATCTGCCTTTACAGAATCAAATACGATGATGGCTTTAAAATCGATGGAAGCCGGTGCTTTGGTTATTTTAGAAAAGCCATTGGGGATAAAGGATATCAAACGCTCTAAAGAAATTATCAATGCCATCAAGCTGGTTGTCGATGTCAAAGTGATCAAGAGGGTCTATGATAAAGCTCGAGGGATCACAGATAAATCCATCCTTCAAGAAAAAAAAATACATGAAATATGGGCAGTTGCCATTGGAGCATCGATTGGCGGACCTCTAGCACTTGCCGAAATTTTGTCTCAACTTCCTTCAAATTTATCTGTTCCTATTTTTATCGTACAACATATTGCCGCGGGTTTTATTACCGGCTTAATCAAATGGTTGCAAGAAAGATCAAAGGTTCCCATTCATTTAGCTCAACATGGCATTAAAGCCCTTCCCGGTCATGTGTATATCGCACCCGATGCTTACCACATGTCTGTTACAAAAAATGGGGTGATTTTTCTCCATCAATCTGAAAATCAAGCGCAGCCCTCCATCGGTCATCTTTTTCGATCGATGGCTCAAGCCTATGGTTCTCATGGGATGGGTGTTATTTTGACAGGGATGGGTAGCGATGGAGCGCAAGATTTGCTTTTAATGAAGCTCGAAGGGGCTTATACAATTGCACAAGATGAAAAAAGCTCCATTGTCTTTGGAATGGCAAATGAGGCGGTTAAAATTGGGGCGGTTTCAGAAATTTTATCGATCGAGAAAATTGGGCAGAGAATGTTGTATCTCTTGAGAAAAAATAGACCTCTTGCATAATTCGCTTTGTTTGATAAAATGAAAGATTCATTTTAGCAAATAAATGGAATTGTGCAAGATGTCTAATTAAGACGCTTTTTTCCAGATGAGCCCTTCAATGAGCGTTCGATATTGCTCGGGAGTCCCATACTCAGCATGAAAAAAATAATCGCCATTTTCTTGCTTTTCGTAAACTTCAAACCCTTCTAGTGAAGCTTGATTGCGAAATTCCCAAGCGATTGTATCGGGATCCCTCACACCTGTCCCTTCTACGATTCCAACGACCTGATTTTCTAAAAAAAGTACAAACGTTTTTGAGTCGAAGTCTTTAAAAGTAAAACGGTTGATGACTTGTTCTTCAACGCCTTGCATTTCAACTGTTTGAATAGCAGTAATTGTATCATCTTTCGGATTTTTAATTTCCCATTTTGTATAAAATTTAATGAATTCAGAAGAGGTTGAGAAGGAAATTTTTCCTTCGCCAAGCCATAAACCTGGAGTAAAAATAAATTCCATAATAATCCTTGAACTTCTGTTATAACGGAAGTTCCACTTTTTGATGGTCCGCTTTTTGTATCTTTTCGATTCTAAGCATCTTTGCTATTTGCTTTTAGTGTCTACACACACAACTGCGCAAATGCAAAATGCTTAGAATCAAAAATCTAACAAAAATCGTTGCATCAAAAAGTGGAACTTCCGTTATAATTGATTGTGGACCAAAAGATTGCGTCAGATGTGTATTCATAACTCGTAAACTCGGGCTAGAATAATTAAAACATAAATCTTCGGCTATAAATACTTTGAAGAATTCCGAGAGCCATCATGGTCGATAGTACGGAGGATCCTCCATAAGTTGTTAAAATTAAAGGAACTCCTGTAATCGGTAAAAAACCGCACATCATCCCTATATTAACTAGAATATGCATCGCTAAATAAACCGCAACACCTGCAGATAATAATCGGCCAAAGGGATCCTTGGCAACTGCAGTGACTTGGAAACTGAAATAGATCAAAGCATAATAAAGGGCGATTAAAAACAACAATCCAATCAAGCCAAATTCCTCTCCAAAAGCCGGGAAAACAGAATCGGTATAAGGCGCCGGCAGCCAACCGCGTCCGCTGAATTCACTTTTCCTCCATCCACTTCCTGTCAGACCCCCTAAGGCAATGGCTGTAGCAGCAGATTTTTGATGGTGAGTCGCGGGGTCAAGACGGTCAAATTGATATTCTTTTAATACCTTAGTCGCATAAGGGCGCAGCGTTTCATGTGGAACAATGCCTAAAAAAATTAAAGCGATAACCACCAAAGCGCTTCCGCCTAAAACAGCCATCCATTTAATGATTGAGGCCTTAATATCACCGAAATAAAAGATGACAAGGGTAATGGGATAAAGCACTAAGGCCGTCCCTAAATCCGGTTGTTTGAGAATCAAAAGAAAGGGAATTCCCACAATCAATAAGGCAAAAAAAGCAGTGCTCCACGAATTTGAAATTCCTCGCCTTCTCTCTAAAAACCAGCTAAGGGTGATAACAACGATAAATTTAGCGCATTCTGAGGGTTGAAAGCTGATATTTAATAGAGGAATGCGGTACCAACGGTGCACCCTTTGAATGGAGTCAGTGAAAAATAATCCGATCAAGGATAAAAGCATCAGAGCATATAAAAACCACGTCCATTCCCTTAATTTATTGTAATCAAATCCTGCGCAAAAAAGATAGACGGCAGATCCTATGAGAAACCATTGAATTTGAGTAAGGACAATCGGTGTGAAAAAAGAGTCTTCATTGGGATCGGATGAAGGGTCGACCGTATAAGAGGAAATGACTAAAATGCTGATGATCATTAAACACAAGATTACCGGAATGACCCTAAAGTCAATTCTCATTAAATAACGCGACGTCCACATTCTTTTTCTCTAGTATTTGGTAAGCAAATTATGCAAGAGGTCTAAGAACCTGTTCAGGATCTCAGGTTCAGTCGATTTTCGGGTTCTTTTGAGCCGCTTTTCGATTAATCGAAAACCGGCCAAAATAATCTCGAAAAGCGACGAACTCTGAGATTTTGAACAGGTTCTAATGGACAATGGACGTAATGGACAAACGAGCATGGACCAACAGCCATGGACAAAAAAACTGTTTACTAACTTGATCCTAGCCTTGCCAAATGATCTATCATAGATAAGGAATAGTTTTCCGTCAATTTTTGACGAAAATTAATGATGATATCGTCAATTTTAGATTAAAATTGTTGATCCTATCTTCAATAGACCTCTTGCATAATTCCATTTATTTGCTAAAATGGATCTTTTTGTTTACTCAATATGCTCTCAAAATTTGGCAATAAATTCATTCAAAAATCTCTCATTTTATCAAACAAAGCGAATGATGCAAGAGGTCTAATTTTCCATTAAATTTGAAAAGCAATGAATTCCTAAAAAACTCTTTATGAAACATATTCATTTTGAAACAATCGACTCGACAAATACCTGGGCTAAAAATCAGCCGGGAGTATGGGATTTAAACGGCATAACGTTGATCACGGCCGATGAGCAAACCGCAGGGCGCGGCCGCTACAAGCGCCATTGGGTATCCCCCCCAAATGTCAATCTTTATGCTACATTTGCTTTTTTGACAGAAAAAGGGCAAAAAGATATTGCCAATTTTTCGCAAGTGTTAGCACTCTCTTGTTTACAATCGCTTCCCTACTTAGATCTCAAAATCAAATGGCCAAACGACATTTTTTTAAATGGAAAGAAAATAGCAGGCATCCTTTGCGAAACGATGATGCTTGGAAATCGAGTGGGTGTCATTTGCGGGGTGGGGATCAATATCAATATGCCAAAAGAAGCATGTGCTCACATCGATCAGCCGGCCACATCTTTAATGCTGGAGTGTGGGAAAGTTTTTGATATCGAAACAATTTTGAACAATTTAAAAGAAAAATTTTTCGCGAATCATTCTTTATTCTTAAGCAAAGGCTTTGCTCCCTTCTTTCCCCTTTTTTTAGAACATTCTTATTTAAAGAAAGGGGATAGAATTAGCGTTGTAAATAACAACCAGATCAACGAAGGAAGAGTTGAACGATTCCATTCGGATTGTTCCTTAGAAATGATTACACATGATGGAAATCATGTTGTTTTTTATTCCGGGGAATTGAATTTAAATTAAACCTGGAAACGGCAGTTGAAGACGCTAAAGCGATTCTGAATCAAAATCTTGCATCGATTTAGCATCTTGAAGAATTATTCTATTGACGATAGAAAGAGACTGTTTTATACCATAAAAATAACGCGACTTTTGGATAAGGAACCCGTTCTTTATCCAAAAATCTCTCATTTTCTCAAGCAAAGCTAATTACGCAAGAGGTCTAGTGTAGGAAAATTTTAAAAAAGGAAGGCATATTATGGGTAACAAATCAGTGACTCAATCTGTTTCTCAAGGTGGGGGTGTATTCATTGGACTAAGCACTTTCGAAAATGCAAAAAAACATTTAGAAACCAACCATCCACAATTAACAGAAAAAATTGAGCAATGTAAAGATCATATCTTCGATATTCTATCTCGACAAAGATTTAGATCGCAGCCAATCAATCATGCAACTCGTCAATTACTAGTCAATTTTTCACAAACTAATCCTGAAAAAAATATTGTCTACAGTGCCAATAATAGTCAGCTAAGTATCATTATGGAAAATTTTCCCCATCTTAAAATATTCGAAAATAGTTCTAATCTTAGTCGTGAAACTACAGGAGTAAAGAGCAGCCCATCCGCTGATAGCGTGGTTAACCAAGCCTATGAAATCACAGATATTACAAGAATTTTTTATCAATCGGTCCATTCTATAAATCTCAATCAATTGCTAGGTGGATCAAGAGAGGTGCCATTATTATCTATGGTTCATTTTGGC
Source organism: Parachlamydiaceae bacterium (assembly GCA_025451995.1). Lineage (GTDB taxonomy): Bacteria > Chlamydiota > Chlamydiia > Chlamydiales > Parachlamydiaceae > JANWJE01. The sequence continues at coordinate 31,201 of JANWJE010000096.1, forward strand.
GGCAAAGGGGGAATGAGAGCTGGATATGATAATGCTTTTTGGTCACCAAATGATGCTGTAATGGTTTATGGTGATGGCTGTTTTTTTAATCCTTTAGTATCTGAACCTACTGTGGGAACCCATGAAATTTCTCACATGGTCACTCAACAAATAGCCGGAACACTCATTGATGGACATAATGGGCAAGCAACAGGGATAGATTATACAGGAGACGCTGGAGGCATCAATGAAGCTAATTCAGATCAAGCAGCCGTAGCTGCTCTCCAAATGTCTAAACATGCAAATGATCCCTCGGATGATAAATTATTCAGAATTGGCCAAGGCCTATTTAGAGATGATAACACTGAATTTGCTTTGAGAGATATGGGTAATCCAGGGAATGGATACAAAGGGGCTAAATACCTCGGAAATGATCCTCAAGAGGGTTATGGAGATTATACTTTTTGGAATGAAAAATCAAATGGAGTAGATCCCCATTTAGCTTCAGCTGTAGGAAATAAATGGTACCGTAGGGCCGCTCTTTATCTAAAAGACTTTGGACCAACCTGGGAGACAGTGGAAAAAGTCAGGATAGCTGCACTTCCTCTTTGCCATTCAAATATCACTTATCCAGAATATGCTGCGATTACAGAACAAGTTGCAAAAAGACTTCATCCAGAAACTGATCAATTTTGGCAGCGGATCAACGACGCTTGGAAAGATGTTAAAGTTTTAACATAAACCAAATATCAAGAACCTGTTCAAATTAGGACAGGTTCTTGAATCAAGATTGAAAAAATCTAAAAACTCGTGTTTAGAGGTCAAATTCATCTTCGAACCTGTTCAAAATCTCAGGGTTCGTCGCTTTTCGAGATGATTTTGGTCTAATGAATAATTATCCAAAACATTGATTGTAGAGCGATCGTATATTAGCGTAAATTTCTTTTTCTGTCTCAGGGCTCATGCGCAAAATAGGTCTTTCATTCATTGCAGCATCCACCTGATCGGTGATTGCCATGAAGTCGATAAGCGATGTGACAACAAGCGGGGGCATGGCGATGTCAGCATATGACACTTCAGGTGGAATGACATAGGGAAGTCCAATTAAAAGGGTGATTCCCATTCCGTTCAAAAATCCAACACCTGCAAGTTTCAAAGCTTCTATAAATTCTTTGAGCCCTCCATAATAAGCGCATCCAATGACTCCGATAATAAGAGCTGCACCTAAAATTCCCCAACCGACAGGAGTTGCAGCAACTCCTATAATCACAAGCCCTGTTAAAACCCCAACTCCAACCCCTCCAAGAAAAGAAAGTGTGCGAAAAAAAATGATTGCATAGTCTCTTCCTTTTGTCCCTGCATCTTTTTCGCTATTTATTTCTCGAATTACAGTTAAAAGCTCCGCTTGATCGGGCAAGGATTTTTCCTTTTCCGCAATAGAAGTGGGCGGTATCAATACTGTTTCTAATTCTCCATTGGTTTCTTTAAGAGGAGATGTATTATTAAGTGATAATGAATTCATTTTTTATCCCTCTTATGTTAATTAATTTCTTATTTGATTCAAAATTTCTCTTACGCGGATTTTTTCTTTTTCTAGTAAAGGGTTATTCTCGCTTCTTTCAAGGGCTCTTTTCAAAACTTCTTTTGCTTGTTCGGCATGTCTTAAAGCAATGAGACACTCCGCTGCATAGACGTAAGGTCTTATGTTATTTTTGTCCAATTCGCCTGCAAGTAGATAGCCTTTCGTAGCTTCTTCCATTTCTCCTCGTTTTTCTTCCGCAAGGCCTAGAGCTAACCAAAAAGAGCTAACCTTTGGATTTAATGTTGTGAGCAACAAAAAAATGGCGCTCGCTTCCTCTGTGCAATTGCCATGCAATTGATCGATCCCAATTTGATAAAATTGAGCCATTTCTTCATCAGTAATATGAAATATTTTTTGAAAAGTAATGGCATTGTCACTTGTCTCCCAATGCTCAATTCGATTGAGTGAATTATCAATTTTCTTTAATCGATCCGGGGATCTTATCGTATGGCTTCGAGCCAAAATTTTTATTCCCATTCGAATTTTCTTTTGAAAATGATGAAAGGACGTATAAAGAGATTTTCGCAGTCTACCTGCAAATTCTTTATCACTTTCAATTCTGTTAGGAGCTGTTTCTTGAATGGCCATTTGAATTAAAGGCTCAACGGCTTGCTGATTCAATGAATTGATAGCTTTCATAACATGCCTTTATTTAAAGTAAATCACCTATAATAATTCTCTCCAAAGATTGTTAAAATTAGATAAATTTTTATTAAACCTAATTCGATTTTTTTAAAATCCATATTTATACCGAAACAACTTCAAAATTTGGTTTTTGAGCTGCGCGAAAGCTCCCGCGGTTGAGAGATCACAAGAGGCATAGTATTAATTCAATACAATGCCTTTTACGATCGCTCAACCCCGGGGCTTTGAAGCAGCCCAAAAGTCCAAGATTCAGCTGGAAGCAGTATATAACTTATTTCTTTTTGGTGACCAAGAGATAGAAGAACTTTTTCATAACCGGAACCTCGATTCTTTTATTCTCAAGGATTGAAAAGGGTGTCAACATCGCAATCATTTCACTTTCTGTAAATTTTGAAAAAAAACGCTCCTTACCCTTTCCCGTGGGATCCTCACAACCCTCATCTACCCCTTCAATCAAACTAAAAATAAACAGGCCGTTCGGTTTGAGCATCTGTGCAATTTTTATGATTTGATCGGCAACCTCACCCCTAGGAATATGAATTAATGATGAAATAGCAACGATCGCATCGAATTTTAAGGATGTACTATAATCTTGGAGACGCATTTGCAAAACTTCTAACCCTCGTTCTCTAGCCTTTTCTGCAGCGACTTTGGCGGGTTCAATGCATATTACCCTATGCCCATGTTCTTCCATCCATAGAGCCAAAGCCCCAGCTCCAGAGCCGATTTCGAGGATATGATTTTCAGATTTGCTCATATACTTTGAAAATAATTCGGGTAAGATGTCGGCAAAAGGAATTCTGTCAAAAGTGTCGGAGAAAGTGTTATAAAAATGATTATTTATTTCATCAAAATTGCTAATATTCATATCTATCCTTCTCTTTTTCAAGAGAGAAAATTATCTTAGATTTAAGGATATTTTAAAACATAAAAAATCCAATGGATTCTAATTCGCGAATTATTCGAATTAATTCAGCTTTATTTGAAGAGTCAAATTTTTCTTTGATCCGTTCGAGATGATGTTCAACAGTTCTTTTAGATATATATAGGTTCAGGCCTATTTGTGAGGCAGAATATCCCTGGATGAGATAGCGGATTACTTCGATTTCTCGATTGCTCAGAGGTAAGGGTATTTTAATATTCATTTTTTGTAGAAAGCAATCGCGCGCTAAAGAGGGACTAGCTGGGGAGATCTTTTTATTATAAAATTGAGGTCCCAAAAAGCTTTTCAGATCGATTTGATGGTCATTTAAATGTTTATATAACCCTTTAAATTCCTCTTTAAATCGTTTAATAAAAAGGCGTAATAGAGGCATTTCTTTGAGGAGAGTCATATGCTTCAGTGGATTTGGGGAATCGAGTGCAAATCCAAAGATGTCGGTTTCTTGATTGGTTTTCTCAACAATTTGAAGACTAAAGTTTATCGAGTATTTTTCCTTTGCGATATGGATTAATTCTTTGTGAGGATCATTCTCATTTTCCATTAAAAAACGGACATTGCTCTTCACTTTGAGAGGTTGGCATTTATCCGGCCAAAGGAGCAGATGATTTTTATTGGAAAAAAAATATTCTTCCCATTCCGGGTGAAGATTGATTCCAGTAAAATGGGATGTATGAGTGACCCGTGCATGAAAAAAATGATTGACACCGAACAGATTTAAAGGGCCACAAAATTTTTTAATTCTATCGTGATATTTTCTAGTGATTTTCACCATTTCAAAAGTCTCTTTCATAGACCTCCAAAAAATAGGTACTTAATACCCTAAATTTTTTTTCCCTTTTTTGTCAAAGTGAATTCACTGATAAAAACGAGGGAATATGAACGAATTAAATACTGGGATAATTGCCTTGATGTCTAGCAGCATTAATATGACCTTATTTAATGGGCTATTTGTTGCAAAAAGCAATGCGATGGCTGGTCAGGTATTGCCACCCTTGACTCATTTTTATAGGGGGTATGGAGAAAATATTTCCTGTGACGGCGTGAATTGGGTAATAGGGGTGTTGGCGAACAAATGTTTTAAAGAGGTTCTCTTTCAATCAAAGCCTTTAACTAATGCACAGGAGTGTTTAGGGGGTCTCTTTTCCGGAGCGATTTCAGGTCCTATCATCGGATCGCTCGAACGATTGATGATTGTATCTCATCTGCGGAAAGAAAATGAATATAAAGGAAGAGGTGTGGCAATTACCCTGCAAATTGCAAAGAAAATTTTCAGAGAAGAAAGCTTTAAAGGTTTATTTAAAGGGGGATTGATCACACAATTCAGGGAATCGATAAATTTCGCATGTTATTATGGACTGCAAAAAATTCTTCAAGCCCATCAAGTTCCTCAAAAAGGCAAAAATCGAGAATTTTTGATTCATATAACCTATCTTGAAGCTGGATGTGTCTCTGGGTTTTTGACAACTCCCATAGATCGAGCGAAGACTATTTTCCAGAGTAAATTTGGTACTGAATCCATTTCTCAGGTGTTTTTAGAAATTTATAAAGGAAACAAGCCCTCTTCTCCCTCTTTGAAAAATTTCTTTGTAGGGGGTAGTTGGAGAGTGCTCACAATTGGTTGTACGATGACCGGATTTGCTTTCATTACACAAAAAATTTCCAAGGTATTTGAATAATCATGCAGGATAAAACAGCAGTGAGCACCAGTATGTTGATGGGTGCGACAATGGGAACAGTTGAAGGGGTCTTTACCCACCCATTTTGGACGTTAAAAACAAGACATCAAGGGAATCTGCCTTTAACTGGCAATCTCTTCACCCTGTATCGAGGGTTGACCATTCGCATTGTAAGCAATATTCCACTTGATGTCATACAAGCGACGGCAAGCCGCGTTTGTTTTGAAAGATTGCTGCCCGACGACTGGGAAAATTCTCCAAAACGTTATGTAGCAGGATTTATCGGTGGAACAATCTCTGCTTTGGTGAGTGGTCCATCGGAATTGATGATGGCCAAAAAACAATTCGATGGAAGACCGGAGGTTTCTCAAGCTTCCTTGTTAAAAAAGATTGCTCATAGCTTCAAAGGTTTTTTGGCTACTGCAAGTAGAGACGGTATTTTTTGCTCTTCAATTTTTGGCGGGGTTCCCATTTTAACGAAAACATATCAAAAGGAGGGATTATCCGAATTTCAAGCAGGGCTAAAAGCGGGTATCATTTGTGGCATCGCAGCTGCAATTCTTTCACAACCTATGGATACCATTAAAACCGATATGCAATTGAATGAAGGGTTCATCTCTCTTAGAAAAGCGTTTTACCACAGATTCCAACAAAAAGGGATCGAAGGGCTATTTGCAGGATTGGGTTGGAGAATTGTAAGCGTCCCAATCTCTGTATTGATTTTGGGCAATTTAACAGTTTTTTTTGAAAATAAACTAGATTTAAAAAAGTAGAGGTATAATATGATCATACGCCATGGTTTTAAATTACATTTAATTCCACAATTAGCTTCTTCGATTGGTAAAAAAAATTTCAAAAATCTCTCCACTTGGCCTCTCATCAGCCATTTTCCAATCAAATTTTTCGATCTGGATGATTTGAATATCAACCAAAAATTTATGTCTATTCAAAAAAAAATATTCGATCAGCTCCCTCCAGATTTGTATGAAGTGAGAAGAGAGCAAATTGACTTTTTTTCGGAAATTTTACCACAAAAGCACCTTGAAAAATTTAATAAATTAAAATTTTATTCGGGGGAACTTCCTGCTTCAGATATCGATAAAATTGTCGATATGCTTTCTTTTGAAGAGCAAGAAAAATTTAAAACGATTCTTCCCTATAGATTTCGAGTGATTTCGAGATTTAATGTCGATGTGATGAAAGAAAAGGTGAGCCGTATCCTCATGCAGCCTTTTATTCAAGCAGAGGCGAATAAGGCTTTTCAACCCCAAGACGATTGGAGGAAACTGCCTCGAGTTTTTGAAGAGCTTTCCCAAGAGGAATCTTATGAAAATAGCATTAAAGAGATCTTGTTAAAACTTTCAAAAAAACTTCTCCCTTTTTATAATCGCAGAACCGCATATGATATCACGGTGCATCATGTTAAAGTTGTCTCCACTCCAAAACGCATTAGAAGTAATTCTCCAGAGGGAGTCCATCAAGATGGTTATCCTTTTCTTGTTACAGCTTTAGTCATTGAAAGAGAGGGGATTGAGGGAGGAGAAACCCAGATTTTTGATGATGACAAGACCTCTAAGATTTTCACAGGGGTTCTTAAACCAGGCCAAGGAATTTTACAGCCTGATTTAGGAACGCGTTTGTGGCATCAAGTCACAGAATTGCATCCCACAGGCGAAAGAGGACATCGTTCAGTGATTGGTTTTGATATAAAAATGATTGAAAATTAACATGGAGACTATAAATATGAATTCAATAAATTGTACAACAATATTCACGCTCCCACAGGCTTTAAAAATCAAGATTGCCGATGAAATTTTTGAGAAATTTCCCGCAACGAAAATAGCATTTTCAATTTTAAGCGTCCCTATTTTAACCAAAAAAGAACAATCTAAAGAAGAGCAAAATTATATCAGCAATTTAAAGCAAGATACTGTCAAAAGATTTGTGGACCTTGGAATCACTCCTGAAAATTATATCGATTTATCAGAGATAAAAGCTTGGAGAAAAGTGTTTCAAACATTTCAAGCTGGAGAAGAAAAAAAATCGACAATTGAAAATCTCGCGAGAAGAGCTGCTTCAGAGGGGGATAAAATACGGGCGAATAAGAAAGCGGATATGGGGGCGATTTCTAATTTTGTCGATCTTTATAATATGATTTCATTGGAAACTTTAACACCGATGGGAGCGACAAATATTCAAAAAATTAGCCAAAATGAGCATCGGGCTTCTATCGTTGAGCTCCGTTTTGCAAAACAAGGGGAAAGTTATATTCCGCTAGGGAAGGATACAGTGAGTATGCCCCTCACTCCAGAATCTGTAGTCTATGCCGATGAAACAAATATTTTAACGGGCTATTGGAATTATAGAGATGCTGCTCATTGCAGTGTTCCAGCTTCAAATCAAATTGAATATATTCTCGCAGTTGCGGATCAAGTGGAAGAAGGTGGGGATGCCGAACAAGCGATATTGAATTTGAATAGAGAGCTTGCGCGCATTAATGGTGTGTGGCATACGTATCAGGTTCTCCATGCAAATCGCCGTGATGTGATTTTGAATCTTTCCCAGATTCAAGAAGGGATTGTTTCTGAGATAGAGATTTAGAATGTTAGCTTTAAGATTAGCCAATGGGCCAAATATTTTAGTTTCATCTGGGAGGTTCTCGACTAACTTCACAGGAAAAATAAAGAAAATTTCTACTCTTGTATTTTCCGATAGAGATTTTACAATAGGAAAATTTCGAGCGAGCGATTTTAAATTAGGGGAGGCCCCTCCCTTTTATTTTTCCTGTGTTCCTCCTGATAAAAAAAGCGATTTAACTCTCATCGCTGAATCTTCTTATTTTCATGGAAGGGCGGTCAAATCGATCGAACCGGGATGGAATATGTTTTTCATCAAGGGCACAATTTCTTTTGAATCGAATGGAGTACTAGCGCCCATTATTGAACGAATCGCAAAGGCAAAAGTGAGCATTCTCGTTTTTTCCTCTTTTGATACTGATTACATTTTCTTTAAAAAAGAAAACAGATATAAGGTGATGCAGGCCCTTCAAGATGCTTATCAATTTAAGGATGTGCGATGAAACTATTTTGTTTATTTCTACTGATACAATTCAGTCTTGTATGCGAAGAGATTTTTGATTCTCGATTAGAAAGCATTTCACTTCAGAATATCACTCAATTGACATCTCCTTCGATGGGATTTGAAAGGGCGGGAGAAGCTTATTTTTCTCCCGATGGCAATACAATTATTTTTCAAGCTGTTCCCATGGGAGAAAAACACTATCAAATTTATACAATGCAAATAGATGAAAGGATTCCTCGTAGGGTCAGCACTGGCAAAGGGGCTTGTACGTGTGCTTTTTTTAGACCCGATGGAGAAAAAATTATTTTTGCTTCCAGCCATGAAGATCCAAATCCCATCGCTGAAGAAATATCTCAAAGGACAACGCAGACAGGGAATTACAAATGGGACTTGACACCTTATATGAATATTTATGAGGCAAACCCCGATGGGACCGATCTCATAGCATTAACCAATGGGCCGGCTTATCATGCTGAATGTGCCTATTCACCGGATGGATCTAGAATTGTCTATGCTAGCAATGAAAATGGGAGTATGAACATTTACACGATGAAATCAGATGGATCCGATGTGCAACAAATTACAAAAAATAGCGATTGCTACAATGGAGGCCCTTTTTTTTCACCGGATGGGAATCAGATCATTTTTCGAGCCGACAGGGAGCGTCCAGATTATTTGCAAATTTATGCAATAGAGAGCGATGGATTGAATGAGAGGCAGTTGACAGCAAATAATGCGGTCAATTGGGCCCCTTATTGGCACCCCAATGGGACAGTGATCGCCTTCACCACTTCGCTTCATGGGCATCGCCATTACGAAATCTATTTGCTCAATATTGAGACGGGAAAACAATTGCGATTGACGCACAATTCTTCATTTGATGGCCTTCCTACATTTAGCTTGGATGGGAAGAAAATCCTTTGGACTTCAAAAAGGGGAGAAGATCAAACCAGCCAAGTCTTTATTGCCGATTTCGCTTTACCGGATCTAATCTAGAAAATTTGCTTTGCTTCACTTAAAATTCTCTTTTTTAAAGCAGGGTGAAGCGCCCGCCTACTCACAAGATCAACTTCACATTTCAAAAGATCTTCTAGATAAAATTTTAAATCAACAAAACCAAAAAGGCCTTTTTTGGCATCGAAATCGACTAAGATGTCAATATCGCTGGATTTTTTAGCTTCATTTCTTACAGTTGAACCGAAAATCGCTAAATGACGAGTGCCTAAGCGTGAGAGATTCTCGCGATTAGATATGAGAAGTTTATTAGCTTTATCAAACCTTATGCCCATAAGTCTATATTATCTCTTATTTATTACATATTCAAGTTGAATAATCACAAAATAGCAGAGACGATGAAAAAATTAAGAAGATAGAAAATAATTTTCCTTCTTCAAATTCTGATAAGCGTCTCCGACTGTGAGGCGATTTTTGGGATCTGGATCGAATAATTGATAAAGGACACGATCCATGGGATCTTGAGAGTCTTTGAGTTTTTTGATTTCTGGATCATTGTCTCGGGTATAGGCTGCTAAATTTTTTGCGATTCTTTTTGGGGTTCCTTTAGTCCATTTTGGTTTTTTCCCTTTATAAAGTTCATAGAAGAGGACGCCTAATGACCAACTATCAATAGCTGAGGTATTAGCTTCAATAGAAGCTTTATAGTAGGTCTCTTGATCATTTTGATTTTCATAGATAGCTTTATATAATTCGGGAGCCATATAATCATCACTGCCAACGGAATATTTTTTTTGTTCGTCATCGTCAATAAAACATGACAGGCCAAAGTCTGAAATGGCTGCATTGATGATTTTGTCTTGATTTTTTTCTAAAAAAATATTCTGCGGTTTTGCATCGCGCCAAATGATATTTAAGGCATGTAAATAAATAATTCCTTGAAAGATGCCATCGACAATCAATTTTTTATCTTGAGGGGATAAGGTGTTTTTTTCTTCTGCTGTAGCAAGTGTTCCCCCATTAAAATAGGGCATTAGAAAAGTTCCTTTTTTACAATTTCTTTTTTTTGAAAATCTAATTTTCGCACTTTCTGGAAGCATAGTTGCAATATTTTTATGTATACCAATTGTTTCGTTGATTTTGAGTTCATTCAATACATCTTTTTCATCGGTTTTATCTTCTTGAATTTGCTGCGATGTGTGTGCGGTGATTTGTCCGGTCTTAAGATTAAGACTCTCTGTCACAATTTTGGATTTTCCTTCACCTACTAAAACATCGCTTTTTACTTTTTTGCTAAATATGAGAAAAATCCCATTAGCTGTAATTTCTATTTTGCGCGTCAACGCTTTTAATCCATCCGCTCTTTCATCTTTTGTGGTAAGAATGACTGGTTCATTTTTTTCATTCACCTCAGCAAGGAATGTCTTTTCGTTTTTTTTAATAAAATCCAAATTTTCTAAAATTGCTTGATCATTCATTTTTCTCTCTTTCAGTGCTTCAATCGCTATTTGGGCAATTGTTAAATCGCAGTCGAGAGTCTTAGCATAAAGATTAATGATATCCTGCTCTGGCAGCTCCATCTTTTGAAAGGGATCGAAATTAGAAAGTTTTAAGTCGCCATTCATCACTCACCTCACACATTTAAAGACGCGAGCTCCCACCACTATAATAATTCCCTTGTTTAAACTATCTGTTAAGATAGAATTAAAATTTAACTTCTAATTCCGCCGATAGTTACGTAATAGCATAGCCAAGTTTGGCGAATAGCTTTTTGGTTTTGAGCCTGCAGTGTGTTTTAAACGCATCAAAAGTTGTTTCTATCTCCATCCTAGATTTATAAAGCTCGTAAATTTCAAGAGGTGTCTTTTCCGAAAGATTGGTAAGAATGCTAAACATTCCAAAAGTGTGAGCTATTTTATGAAATTCCTTTATCGAAAGTTTGTTTTTATTACTAATTTAATTAAATCATTCTTAAAGATAAAAATCATAGAATGTTAAATAAATTGATTATTAATCAATAAAATGATTAAATATTTATTTAATTAAAACAAGGATTAATTCATGAAGGCAACTCTCGTGAAAATCACATTTTCTTTATTAATTTTAATGGTAGTTTTTGTTGAGGCAGTCGAAAATTCGGTAATTCCTGTGATGGAAAAATTTGAATGCATTGAGAATTTGCCGTCACAAAAGTTGACTAAGCAGCAGTTCAGTGAAATTTCCAATGCTTTAGAAAGAAAAATAGAAGTGATCCGGCTGGTGACCTACAATATGCTTTTTAATCTTTACGACCATGATCTTGACGAAGAAAATCGCTGGCCTAATCGCCTGCCGCGCATTGTTGAGCTTATTCATGAAATGCGGCCTGATATCATCAACACTCAAGAACTCTATCCTACGCAGGTTCAAGAAATTGTAAATCTGATAGGCGATGATTTTTCTTTTTTTCCTGGCCAGAAAGATGAAGATGGTGAAAGTTATGGTATTTTTTATCGTACAGATCGCTTTGAACTTCTATCAAGTCAAATAGACTACCCGCTATCAATGGTTCAGTTAAAAGATCTTAAAACTGATAAAATCATCAACGTGTTCAACACCCACATGCCTCTTTCGAATATTGAGAAACGTGAAGCCAATGCCCATAAAATCATGCAAATTATAGAACCTTTCGCTAAACAAATGGCTGTAATTTTCACAGGAGACTTAAATACCTTTCCTGGAAGATTAGATCTTATAGATCTTCCTTTTTATGATGGTGATTATATTCATCGGATTCTCTCCAAAGGATCATTGAAAAATTCTCACCATGAGTCACTACTTGGGCATTTTGGACCTATCAGCACATTTACAAATAACAGCACGGATGTAAAACCTTTTCAAGGAACTGGAACGCCTGGCATTATTTTAGATTATATTTATGTCTCAGCGAAAGTCACTGTCTTGACACATGCTGTCGAACAAGGTACTGTAGATGGGCATTTTCCATCAGACCATATGCCTGTCCTTATCGATTTTTTAATCAACTAATCAATTAACTTACTGTCTCGACTTTGTACAATTTTTGAACTCATCTTCGGAGAGAAGCTTTCTACAGCTAAATAAATTTCTCGGAAGGGGGAAAACAACCCCTTCCTGCGAAATTTATTACGCTGTAGTTTGCTTCTCTCTC
>JANWJE010000097.1 GCA_025451995.1 Parachlamydiaceae bacterium
CATCATTTCCATCGTTGATCTTTCTGTGTGATAAACACTTGCTTTTATCATGGTACTTGCCAAACTTTTGAGTTTTCTTGTGTATATTTTTAAAAATTATTTTGTTTGCAATAATTTACATTATTTAATAGAATTACAAATTACTTACAGCTAATTGATTATTAATAATTAATAAAGATTATATAAAGATAATACTATGAACAATATAAATTTAAATGTTTCTTCTCCAATAAATACTAGCCTACCCATACTTTCGACATCTTCTAACAATGTGGGCAGCAAGTCATCCCAAATCGTTTTTGAAGGAAACAATTGGGCGGAATTTGTCGCAAATTCCTTGCAAATAGAGGAAGACCTTCCGGACCTTGCGGACTGGCTTAAAAGTGGTTTAAATAATCAAGGTAAGATCAGAGGTAAATTATGCGACACTAAGACCTGGAAAGAGAGAATGACTACCAGATTAAACCTCCTTTTTCGAAGTGCCTCCGAGCCAATAAATGGAAAGACCCCACAAGAAATCATAGACATAATAGAAGCAGGTCTCGATGAATTAATGACTGAACTCGATCACCCAATACATAGAAAAAGGGTTAAACCGCATTTGGTGGGTCGAGGGGCTCTTTATACTTATTTAGTGGATAAAGATCTGCCTGCCGATTTGACACAAGAACAAAAAAAAGAGATCGAATCTATATTTTTTGCTACCTACATTAGAGATTGCATATTAGAAGATGCCGTAAAGCAAAACGGCAAAATACTTGATTATGGAGCATCGCTCAACGATTTTAAAACAAGATTAATGAGCGATTATCCAACGATCCTTATCGAACCTTCGGATTTATCTGAATTTACCTTTTTATATCGTTTTGAGCGAGCTGTTTTGTACTTATACAACATTACGGGCAAAATCGAGCGGAAACTTTCTTTAAAGGTGGGCAATCTTTTAGAAATGTGCAGTGATACTAAACGATATATCATTGGCGGAAGATCAGCAAAAGACACGATGAGAAGGCTGGAACTTATTGAATTGTTAATAGAAAAACATACTCCAGAGGACACTTCGCTTATACGTAAAAGAAAAAAAGAGGAGGCAGAAAAACTTTCTAATCAACCCGATAGGAGCTTAAATCGTCTGAATGATCTTGTATCCGCCGCGTTTATCAGCTTAAAAGAAGAAGCGATTCCGATTGTATTAAACGAAAAGCAAAAAAGAAGAGAGAACCTCAGACGCGCCTGGATTGAATCTCGATTGCCCTATCCATTAAACACCAATTATGACCCTACTAGTCCCCTATATCACTATTATAATTCCAAGAAGACAAAAGACTACTTAAAAGATCCTGGGATCTTTAAAGAGGCGATATTTGCAAGTACCGAAAAAAAACAATACTCTCTTTACTATAATGAACATGATAGATATCTGGATGATTATCACCCAGAATATGATCAAAAATGCATATCTAAATTCTTTGAAGACAAAGACTATGTAATAAAATTGCCTTGTAAAAATTGGAGCGTCAATAACGAATGGGACGAGTATTCCAGAGAACATTTCAATATAGCTTTTGGATTGGAATGCAAACTTGATGACCAAATTCTTTGCATAGATTTGATTAACCACCCTCTCCTTGGAAGAGTGGCGGTTTCTAATCTTCTTAATATTCTCTATGAAGGATACAAAACTGTTAACCCTGAAAAAGCACAACAGATCCTCGTAGAACTATACGATGTGATGAAGGTTCCAGGAGTGGAGGCTCAAGATCAAGTGATGTATCAGTCCCCCTTTAATGAAGAATGCTTGCCCCCAAGTTTGGATAGGTGCTTAGATCTATATAGCACCCTCCAGAAACAATTTGATTGTTATAAGCCGATGGTCGATGCAAGCCTTAATGAAGCGCATCGAAAAGCTTTTGAAAAGTGTGAGATTATCAACTTTGAGTGCCAAGCCAAAATAGAAACATATGAAAAAGATCATATTAATAAAGCAAACGATATCCCCAATCGGGATGTATTGGAAATAATAAAAGAGCGAAGAAATCTAAAAATGGCAGAAACTGAAGCAAGCGCTTCAAGAATGAGGAAGTCAGAAGAAGTGAATGCCCAAAATTTTACTAAGCTTCATCATCGATTCAAAGGCTCATTAGAAAAGCTTGAGAAATTGACATCATATATAAGGGAACTTAAAGAGCAACTGGCTTTTTTAAATGATGCTTCAGCTACTTTGATGGCTATGAACGATGTCAGCCTTTAACTCGACTATGAAAACAAGTCCAAATCCAATTTATTCGGATATAGTATTAGGCAGAAGACCTAATGACAAAGAATTCTACGTCGACTCGGAAAAGGATGAAAAAATTTTGGAAGTGTATCAACGCTTTTTAAAAGCGAACACACCTTTTCAAGAAAAGCAGTTTATTGTTGCAAGATATGCTGTTGTGCATGTTAATCCTACCAAGGCAAAGAAATTTATTGATTCTCTTTCCATCACTGTTTCTAAAGATTGGTACCAGAATTCAGGCACAACTAGTATACAACGATGGATTTGCTTTTTACCGGATCGCGATGTTTCTGAATCAAACTCTAGTCAAAAAATTGAAGACTTGCAATTCTCCGGATCATATCATTTTGGAATTTATGATCAAGCTGAGACCTGTGGAGATTTAGAATATTCCCCGTTGAGCGGAAATTTAGAGTCTATCAATCAAGAAATACGCTTAGCAATCCAGAAAAGGCTTGTGGAAAGAAACTCCCGTAATTGGTCAGATAAAAGAGTTTGGAAAGTGCAAATCGAAATCTTTACGCATACTACATCATTTCCAAAAGAAAGCCCATTCCTTGATATTGTAAATGCAAAAGCAGAAGGGAAAGAGGTAGAAGGGAAAGAGAAGGAAGAGAAAAGAATGTCATTTTTGAGCGTGCTTGTTGAATTCCTCTTTGGTATAACTAACCGATTGAGATAGATCGGTTTTTATATGAAAAAAATATTAGACCTCTTGTGTAATTACATTTGCTTGATAAAATGGATCTTTTTGGTGTCTTTCTTGCCAAATTTTTCGACCATATGTGCTCATATGCTCTCAAAATTTGGCAAAAAATCCATCCAAAAATCTCTCATTTTCTTAAGCAAAGCTAATTACGCAAGAGGTCTATTTGCTTTTGTACTTCTTCCTTTTATTCTTAATGCTAGTTCGATTCTCGATATTTTGAAAATTCAACCCTCTCTACTGTCGGTTGACTATGTAAATAATAAACAACAATTTCAACTTCACACCCTCATGACAGAACAAAGGCACCCCCATACATGGGATTTAAGCCAAAGGATCAAAGAAAATACCTGTGATGGGATTGAAAGACTATTAAGAGTCGATTGCGATATCTCAGAGATGTTTTTACATCTGGCGAGCAATACACATCTTCTTGAGCAAGCTGCCAGTGCCATCAAAGAGGCAATAGTAGAAAACAAAAAAATTTATATCTATGGTTGTGGAGCGACAGGTAGGCTTGCTAAACAAATGGAAAGTTCATTTTGGAGACCTATTTGGAAAAAAATTGAATCCTATCCCCAATGGAAAAAAATACAAAATGACTTGCCAGGAATAGAAAATAGGCTGATCGGCGAAATGACAGGGGGCGATAGAGCCCTGATCAGCTCACTTGAAGGGTTTGAAGACTTGCAACTGATTGGAAAACTTCAACTTGAAGATCATGGGATCCAAAAAGGAGATGTCGTTTTTGCCATCACTGAAGGGGGTGAAACTTCTTCGGTCATTGGCACCATTTTAGCCGCAGCTAATCAGTATAAAGAAAGCGACCCTTTAGCTGAAAAACAACACCACCTCTATTTTATTTATAACAATCCCGACTGCGTGTTATTGCCATTTGATAGAAGCCGCAGTGTCTTAGATAATGAGGCTATCACAAAAATGTGCCTTGCAACTGGCCCACAATCCATCACAGGCTCAACAAGAATGCAGGCGACAACAAGCGAAACCTTTGTAATGGGAATTATTCTCGAGCAAGCACTTTATGAATTATTAAACCCCTATTTTTCAGAAGACGAATTAAATCAATTGGAATTGACTGATGCAACGATGAAAGAGCGACTGCTCAGTTTCTTACCCGTTCAGCAAACAGTCTATGCTGCACAAACTTCAATTTCAAAACTAACAGATTTGGAAGCATCCACTTATTCTAAAGGATCAAGCTCTTTTTACTTTGCAAGCGATGGCTTAATTACTGTCTTCATTGACTCTACAGAACGGGCTCCAACTTTTAGATTATTTCCCCTAGATCCTTGCACCTCAAAGGAAAAAAAATCATGGATTCAAGTGTGGACGCCGGCAATAGACAAACACTCGGCATGGAATTCCTTTTTAGGAAGAGATTTTCGCGGTCTGAACAAAGAATTTTACGAATACTCCTTCTCTAAAAATATAGATGATCCCTATCTCAGGCAAGCTGCTTTGACAAGCCTTTCTAAAGCAGGTGACGATCAAAAAAATCTATTCGATTTTTCATTTTCGAAAGAAAATCTAGAGAGAAATGGACCCAAAGAAAATGATTTAGGGGTGATGATTCTTTTTCCAAATGAAATTGCTCAACTGAATGATTGCACATCTCCTTTTCAAAGTTGGCTAAGAACACTCTCTTCAATAGAAAAAGTAAATATAGCTGTCATCTTAGTTCCAACTGTTTTGCTCTCTCAAAGCGATCCAGCCATCGAGACAATTTTAAAAATAGCCCCTGAAAGTCTTATTCTTCAGCTCCCAATGCATCCGCTGTATGATCCTCTGCAGCTAAGAAGACATATGGGTGTCAAAATGGTATTGAATGCCCACTCGACAGCAGTTATGGCAAAATTGGGAAGAGTCGTTGGCAATACGATGACTTTTGTCAATCCAGGAAATTTGAAGCTCATTGGCAGAGCCACTTCACTCATTTTAAGCCATGTCAACGATCAACTTTCTATTGATGAGAAGATAACGTATTCGGATGCCAATGCAGCTCTCTTTGATGCCCTTGAGTATGGAAAAAGAACCCAAAAAATAGGCCAAAACAGCGAAGTTGGCCTCTGCATTATTCGCATTTTAGAGACTATTAAGAATCAATCTTATTGCTCTTGGGAGCAAGCGGAAGACCTTTTGCAAACTATCGGACTAGAGAATTATTTATATTAGAGACAATAGACCTCTTGCGTAATTACATTTGCTTGATAAAATGGATCTTTTTGGCGTCTTTATTGCCAAATTTTTCGACCATATTAATTCAATATGCTCTCAAAATTTGGCAATAAATCCATCCAAAAATCTCTCATTTTCTCAAGCAAAGCTAATTACGCAAGAGGTCTATTAAACGGATCTTTTGCGATTTGTCCTTGGCGGTGAATGTCTGTTGCCGATGCTTGAGCCTGAAGATAAAGGATAATGTCTTCAATATTGACATGAGGGGGTCGAGTTGCGCAAAAGACGCCAGTTTCTGCAATATCATCCGCACTTCCCTAACTCGTAAACTCGGGTTAATTAAGAACGTTCCCATTCCCATTGAGTGGGTGGAGAAGAGATGGGTTTTACTGGTGGTAAAATTCTTCTTTGCTCCGCGTCGCGCAAACTGATCTTTTTTTGAGCAACTTCAGCGATTAGATCTTGATTGATGATTTGCCAATACATGCTGTAGATACTTTGGATGGCAGCTTTCTTTTCTGCTTTATCAGAATGAGAATGAAAATAGCGATTCAATCCATTAGTAATTGCTTGTTTGAGCGCCTCTTTATGAGTTTTCAAAAAAACTGAATGTTTTCTATCAAAAATCATAAAATTATTTTCATAGCCATCAGTCGGACCATTTGGACCTGAAAGAGCCAACACAAAGCCAGACTGTTCTAGCTTCACTATTGTTCTCTGATCGAAAAGTTCATTTTTGGAAAGAGCTTTGACGTCGAGATCGGAAAAAACGGCAAATCTAAATTTTTTCTCTATTTCAACAATGAGCTGTAAAATCATTGATTTGGCGCTGTCTATTTTTAAAAATAAAGGAACCCTTTGGTCGGTAAAAAAAAGATCTTTAATGCCTATAAATTGATAACTATTGATCGATGAAAGATCCCTAAATTTGGTTTTCACATCTTGTGCAAAAAGGTCTTTTGATTTTTTGATGATGCTACGGGGAGTGAGATCGCTATGGTACCAAAGGTTGATCTGACAATCATTCCCCTCTCTCCATTTTTGCACAACTTTATAAAACCGATCGCTGAATTCTTGACTCTTTGAAGGATGTTGATCTAACCACAGGAGGTTAATTGCATAATCGGTTGAATTGACTGCTTGATAAGGGGGTTGATGAATGTCTCTATAGGAATGATATCTAAAAAAAAGTTCATAAACGAGATCTTGTTCTACCGGATGCAAATGATTGATTTTTTCAAGATCATTAGTAGTGACTGTTTCTTGATAAACTCCTTTTTTCCAAAATTGAAAAAAATCGGGAATTTCAAATCCTCTTTTTTCAAGATTTGCGATTTCGTTAAGGGACTTTTGCTCCTCTTGGCTGGGCGGAGCAATCCAATTGTTGGATTCCTGTTCTCGAATGGCTTTTCTTTGAGTTTCATCTTCTAAGCTTTTTCTTACCCCCTCGTTGATTCCATAGAAAGGAGAATAGCCTTCATAAGCAGAATAACAACAACCAATAAAAGATAATTTCAATAAATTTATCATACAAACAAAAAATCTAATTTAATAAATAAATTATTACAAAACAAATAATTATAATCAACAAATTTTCAATAAAACAATATATACTGCTTCCAGTTGAATATTGGAATTTTGGGCTAGCTTGAAAGTTCCCGCGGTTGAGAGATCGCAAGAGGCATAGTATTAAATCAATACAATGCCTCTTGCGATCTCTTAACCCCGAGGC
>JANWJE010000098.1 GCA_025451995.1 Parachlamydiaceae bacterium
GGCCTTATTTTGCATCAAGCGTAGCTGGTGCCGAAGCAGCACAACTTGAATAAGTTGTGCGATGCAGGCAGATGCAAAAGAAGAGCCAAGCCGACGTAGTAAAATTTCTACGTTTGAAGTAGAACGAGTATATGTTCCTGTATTGCTAAATAAGTAATTAAAGATGGGGGTGGTTAAAGCATGAACAGCAGCAGCTGAAGCTGCGAGGGCCGCGCATGTGAGTTTTCTTGAAGGATTTATCCCCAAACTAAGAACGAACGATGAAACCGCACATATACTGCTTCCAGCTGAATCTTGGAATTTTTTTTGTTCTATCAACTTATTTAAGTTGCGCTGCTTCGGCACATGGGCGTTAAGCTAAGAATCAGTCGCCCGGCGCTGGCGCTCTGGGCTCTAATTAATTATCCTACCTACCCACCCCTCCCGATGGTCGGAGTGGGCTATAAACAATCGCCCAAAGGGCTCTAACACAAAGCCCTTGGCATACGTGTGAGCTCTAAATAAAAAGACGTTGTTTTATTTGTTAGAGCCCGTAGGGCGACTGTCTGTAGCCCACTCCGACCATCGGGAGGGGTGGGGGTAAATATTAAAGAATTTAGAGCCCAGAGCGCCAGCGCCGGGCGACTGATTCTTAGCTTAACGCCCATGTGCAGAAGCAGCACAACTTGAATTATGTTGTGCGATACAATAGACTTCTTTCAAAACCCCATTTGCTTGATAAAATGGATCTTTTTGGCGACTTTACTTCAAAATTTTTCGACCATATTTCTCTCAATATGCTCTCAAAATTTTGAAATAAATTCATCCAAAAATCTCTCATTTTCTCAAGCAAAGCGAGTTTCGAAAGAAGTCTAATCAGGTTATAAAAAGATGTAGGCGGGTGTCGATTGCTTGAAGTTGATGCCGATTTTAGAAGCGATGTCTCTACAATTTTTTGTAAATTCGGGCATGCTCACTTCCATTCCTCTAAACATGACATCTAAGGGTAAGCGTAAAAAACTGCTGACTAAAAAAGAGATTTTTGCTGCTTTAATCAAAAGATCGGGTTTTAGGCCAAATCTTTCCATGCACGCTTTAATAATGAGCGGGGTTACTGTTAATGTCACGGCAATTTGCACAGCTTCTTGAATAGGATTGTACGACCCTTCCGGGCGAGCAAAGAGATAATTGAAAATCGGAGTAGTCAACGCATGGACAGCTGCTGCAACACCTGCAATGCCTGCACAAAAGAGGGGGCGGTCGTAGGGGTTTTTTCCAATTTGATCCGGATAAAGAGCTTTGAGCATAATCACAGTTGATGCATAAGAACTTATTGCGCTTAACCCAATCGTCTTTAAAGAATTTTCAGGAATTTGTGAATAATATGAATAAGAAAAATCACCGATTGCCTTTAACATAAAACCTCTATATTTAAAAAAAATGGAGGATGAATTTAAATAAAAAAGCAATTAAATAAAAGACAAAAGTTTCTAACTTCCTTTTGGCAATAAAATCGAGACCACTGTCCCTCCACCCGCCTCACGATTGGCCACTTGTAGATGCCCTTGATGTAAATCGACTATCGATTTAACGATCGTTAATCCCAATCCAATGCCTTCGAATTTTGCGCCAGATGCACGGTAAAATTTATCGAAAATAAAGGGCATAATCTCCTGCTCAATCCCAAGTCCCTGATCTGTCACAGAAATGACAAATTCAGTTTCAGTTTCAGATGCTTGAATTTTAACCAAGCTTTTGACCGGGGAGTATTCACAAGCATTGACCACTATATTTTTTAAAGCGATTTTTAAAAGTTTATAGTTAAATTCAAAAAACATTTCTTCAGAGAGAGTTTCACCTTCAATTGTACGATCGGATATTAAAGTTTTCACATCTTTTATTGTTTCTTCGATCAATAAACGAATGGGCTCTTTTTTCTTTTCAAATTGTATAAACCCCGATTCCAATTGTGAAATAATAAGAATATTATCAACAATAAATCTAAGATTATTGCTTGCTAAATTGATCTCATCCGCTAATTTTTGTTCTTCCGGATTATGAGCGACATTTTTAAATGTTTGATTCAAAGAACCAATTTTTTCTAAGGGGGTATAAAACCCTTTTGAGAGCGATCTAAAAATAGCGTTATGCAGCTTTTCTACTTGTCTCATATAATTTTGATTTTGGATTTTTTCTTCAAAAACATATCTCTCCAAATAGATCCCCAACTGTTCTGTTACATTGGTTAAAAAGTTTTGTTCATCCAAACTTAACACTTGTTGTGCATCTTTAGGAAAAAAAACCAGAATTCCCAAAGAGATTTTTGAAAATTGGATCGGGAAAAAAATGGCTTTTGCTGCTGGAAGAGTATCTGTCGACCAGCCTGCCAGTTTTCCATTTCTATACGACCACGCGGCTGCAGCTCTTTCTGTTTCATCATTTAACACCTTTAATTGGCTGTCAAACACAAGCTGGTTGTCTCCACCCTTTACTAAGATTTCAAATTCCCCACTAAACAATGCTTTTAATTTAGTTATTACGTTTAAACGCAAATATTGCAAGTTAGGCGAGCGAGCAATCTGTTGCATAATCTCATAGAGATGTTCAATTTTTTCTCCCCTTTGATGGAGAAAAACATCCCTTTGCCTGATTCTGCTATTTAAGTACCCAGCTATTAATGCAGTAAAAAAATAGATGATGAGCAGAACCAAATCGTTAACATCTTTAATAATGAAATTATATTGAGGCGGGATGAATAAAAAATCCCAACTTAAGGCACTTAATGCGGCAGCAAGAAGAGTTGGACCTATCCCTACAAACAAACTGAGGATCAATATACCGACAAGAAAGATATCACCAACAGCTTTATATCCAATCATTGGTTTTAATACATATCCTAAAAGAGTCACAAAAAAACCAAAAATAAAGACGACCCAATAGGAGCGATATGAACTTGTAAAACTAATATTTGGAATAATTTGTTTATATAGACTGACTAACTTATCCTGCCTTAAAATTAAGATATCCATCTGTTTGTTTTCTTCAGCCAAGCGATCCAGTAGACTGGTATGAAAAAAACTTAATATCTTAGATCTTGGCCTGGGGCGTCCTATCACAAGTCGTGTGATATTTTTTTGTTTCGCAATGCGTTCCAAAGCGACCGCTATATCGATATCATTTGTTGTAATGACTTCAGCTCCGAGCTCTTTGGCTAATTGAAGATGCTTATTTAGACGATTGCGATCTTCGCTACTTAAATTTGATCCCGTATCGACAAAGACAGCCACCCAAGGGGCATCTAATTCAAATGCCAATCTTCTAGCTGCCCGTATCAATTGCTGAGAAGTGGGTGCAGCAGTGATTGCAACCATTAACCGCTCTCTTGTTTTCCACCCTCTTCCTATGGCTAAAAGACTATGAAGATCGTGATCGACTTTTTCTGCAGTTAAACGCAATGCAATTTCCCGAAGAGCTGTGAGATGGTCCTCTTGAAAGAAGTTTTGAGCGGCGATAATCGATTGATTTCCTAGGTAAACTTTTCCCTCTTTTAGCCTTTGCAACAGTTCAATGGGAGGGATGTCGATAATTTCGATATTCGTCGCTCTTTCTAAGATTAAATCGGGGACGGTTTCATAGACAGTGATTCCTGTGACACTTTCTATAAGATCTTTTCTACTTTCTATATGTTGAACATTCAACGTAGTATAGACATCGATTCCAGCATTGAGAATTTCTATGACATCTTGCCACCTTTTGGGATGTTTGGATCCAGGAACATTGGTGTGTGCCAATTCATCGATGAGCACAAGCTGCGGCTTTAATTCTAAGATTTTTTCTAAATCGAGTTCCTTGAAGGCTTTATCCTTATATTCAATCCATTTTTCAGGAATGATCGGCAACCCTTCCAATAATTTTTCGGTCTCTTGCCGGCCATGCGTATTAACGGTTCCTATATAAAGGTTCACTCCTTCGCCTTTTCGCTCATGCCCATCTTGCAACATCGCATACGTTTTACCGACCCCTGCAGACATGCCGAAAAAAATTTTTAGTTTTCCCGAGCTCGCCTTTTTTTCTTCCTCCTGGACAGCTTTTAAAAGAGCATCCGGATCGAGTTTTTCTTCGTTCATGATTTCCTATCCAAGGATAAATTTAATAGTAGAACATTCACATAATCGGATTGCATTTCATTAAGATGTAAATGGATGACTTCTAGAACTTCTTTTTCTTCTATAGATCTAGCTTTAGCGATGCGAGGCACTTGAAAATAGGCACTTTCTACGAAGATATGCGGATCGAGTCCACTCCCTGAAGCATAGACTAAATCTGCCGGGGGATTGGGAGTGAAAGATTTTTTTCTTTTTTCAACTTCTTGTTTTAATTGCTTACTCGTTGGGCCAAAATTACTGCCTCCTGCAGGTTTAAGAGGGTCGTAGTCGACAGCTGAGGGGCGGGGCCAAAAATATTCTTCTTTTTTAAATGCTTGCCCAATCAGTTGAGAGCCGGTCCATCGATCCTCTTGCTTGATTAGGCTCCCTTTTGCTTTCTCAGGCATTGTCACTTGAGAGACGAACATGACAATCAAGGGATAGGCTAACCCTAACATTATCAGATAGGCGGCGATAAGTTTGATTGCTATCATGAAACTACCCCCACAAATGCAATGAATAGATCAATGATTTTGATTCCGATGAAAGGGGCTATTAGACCCCCTAAGCCATAGATTAAAAGGTTTGTGCGCAATAACTGAGCAGCGGGTTTGGGTCTATAAGGAACTCCCTTTAAAGCGAGAGGGATAAGAGCTAAGACAATGAGTGCATTGAATATCACGGCACTCAAAATCGCACTTTGATGGGAATAGAGATGCATAATATTTAAAACAGTTAACGGCCCTTTTTTGCCTGAAAATGAATAGAGAAAGCCAAAAAGCGCTGGAATAATTGCAAAATATTTAGCAACATCATTGGCGATGCTGAATGTCGTTAAAGCTCCCCTTGTCATCAACAATTGCTTTCCGATTTCAACAATACTTATTAATTTAGTTGGATTGCTATCTAAATCAACCATATTGCCCGCTTCTCGGGAAGCTTGAGTTCCTGTGTGCATTGCAACACCGACGTCTGCCTGAGCAAGCGCCGGAGCATCATTTGTCCCATCGCCCGTCATTGCGATTAAATGTCCATTTTTTTGCTCTTCGCGGATTCTCTCTAACTTCATTTCAGGCGTTGCCCCTGCGACAAAACCATCGACACCGGCCTCAGCAGCAATCGCACCGGCAGTTAAAGGATTATCTCCTGTCACCATCAATGTCTTTATTCCCATTTTTCTCATTTCTATAAATTTCTCTTTTATCCCGCCCTTAATGATATCTTTTAAATAAACCACACCCATTACACGATTTCCATCAGCGACCAAAAGAGGGGTCCCGCCTTTATTTGAAATGGATTCAATGACACTATAGAGTTGTTTTGGGAAAATTCCACCATGTTGCTCGATGTGTTTTTGAATCGCATCAATCGCTCCCTTGCGAATGAATCGAATCACCTTTCCAGCACCGTCCATAAAATCGACACCACTCATTTTTGTCTGCGCTGAAAAGGGAATAAATTGTGAACTTTTTGGATCTAAAGCGTTCGCTCGTAAATTGAATTTATTTTTGGCCAAAACTACAATAGATCTTCCCTCAGAGGTTTCATCCGATAAAGAGGCTAATTGTGCAATTTCAGCTAACTCTTGTTCGCTGACATCAGGTGAGGGAAAAAACTCACTGGCCATTCTATTGCCTAAAGTGATTGTCCCCGTTTTGTCTAGGATGAGGAGATCGATATCTCCGGCCGCTTCGACAGATCTTCCACTTTTCGCTATGACATTCTTTTGAATTAAACGATCCATCCCTGCGATCCCGATAGCCGAAAGGAGCGCACTGATTGTTGTGGGAATCAAACAAACCAACAAAGCTGTTAAGACAGGAATGGTGATGATCTGAGTGAGATCTTGATGACCTATCTTCGCGCTATAATCAGCAAAAACTTTCACTGACATCACGGTCAAAATAAAAATAATTGTGAGAGATGAAAGAATGATATTTAATGCAATTTCATTGGGAGTTTTTTGCCTTTTTGCCCCCTCGATTAAATTAACCATTCGATCGAGAAAACTATGTCCTTTTTCAGATGTGACACGGATCACCAAGCGATCGCTCAAAATGCGAGTCCCCGCTGTGACCGCACTGCGATCGCCTCCTGCATCTCTAATCACCGGAGCCGATTCACCTGTGATTGCAGACTCATCCACAGTCGCAATCCCCTCCTTTACCTCTCCATCTGCCGGAATCGTATCGCCCATTTCACAAACAATTAAATCCCCTTTTTTAAGTTCTGTTGCAGGAAGAGAAATTTCTCTTCCATTTTCAATCTTGCGCGCATCTGTTTCCTTTTGAGTTCTTCTTAAACTCGCTGCTTGCGCCTTGCCTCTGCTTTCAGCTAAAGAACTTGAGAAATTTGCAAAAAGGACAGTAAACCAAAGCCAAATAGAAATCTGCACATTAAATGAAGAAAAAGATTCGAACAGCGTAATGAGCGTTGTAAAGACAGCTGCCAAGTAAGTGACAAACATGACTGGATTGCGAAATTGTATTTGCGGACTTAATTTTAAAAATGCATCGATGCATGAAACTTTTATAAGATCAAATGTCAATATCCCTTTTTTCTTCATTCTTATACTCCTTCCAGCTGAATCTTGGACTTTTGGGCTGCTTCAAAGCCCCGGGGTTGAGAGATCGTAAGAGGCATTGTATTGAACTTATACTATGCCTCTTACGATCTCTCAACCGCGGGAGCTTTCAAGCTAGCCCAAAAGTCCAGTATTCAACTGGAAGCAGTATATATCCTTAAAATGTAATTCCATCCAGCATTAAAAAATGTTCCATCAATGGCCCAAGCGATAAAGCAGGAAAGAAAGTTAAACCGGCAACAATGACAATGACGCAAAATAACAAGATTCCAAACAAAAAGGTTTGGGTGGAAAATGTCCCTATTGAGGGGGGGATGATTTTTTTATCTGCTAAATGGCCTGCAATTGCAAGACTTGGAATCACAATTGCCAAACGGCCCATCAGCATCGTAAGTCCTAAAATAATATTAAAAAAATGAGTATTGGCATTTAACCCTGAAAAGGCGCTCCCATTATTAGCAGAAGCAGAAGCAAAGGCATAGAGAATTTCTGATAATCCATGGGGGCCTTGATTGCCTAAACTATCTAATGCATTGGGCAAAGATAATGCAAGGCTGCTTCCAAATAAAATCAAAGCACAAGGGACTAAAATTGCAACAATGGTCCATTGAATTTCTTCTTTTTCGATTTTTTTACCCAAATATTCCGGGGTTCTTCCCACCATTAAACCGGATAAAAAGACAGTGAGCAAAACAAACATCAATATCCCGCACATTCCAACGCCGACACCTCCAAAGATCACTTCCCCAAGCATCATATTGAAGAGGATGATCCCCCCGGATAAAGGCGAGAGGCTATCGAGCATCATATTCACAGATCCATTAGAGGTCGCTGTTGTGCTGATTGACCAAAAGAGACTCTTCAAACTGCTAAAGCGCGTTTCTATCCCTTCTAGGAATGGAGTGATTTCAAAATTTGGATTTGAATGCATTTGAGAATAAAACGAGATTGCAAAAGCTAAAACAAATAAAGAGGTTTTAACAAAAAAAAGCACCAAGCTGTCTTTAAAAGATTTTATCATTCGTCCAAACATGAAAATGGTGGCTATTGGAATCCATAAAATGGCAAAATTTTCTAAAAAATTAGAAAAAGGGGTCGGATTTTCAAAGGGATGTGCGCTATTAGCATTGAAAAAACCACCCCCATTTGTCCCGAGCTGTTTAATGGCAACTTGAGAAGCGACCGGACCCATCGGGAGAGTTTGCGTCTGATGTTCCACTGTTGAGACCTTAACATAAGGATCGACATTTTGTATGACCCCTTGACCGACGAGCAAAAATGCGAACAAAAAAGAAAAGGGAAGAAGAAGATAAACCGTCGTTCTCACAGAATCTTTCCAAAAATTTCCGATTGTTTTTGAAGAATGCCTGGTAATACCACGGATGAATGCTAATAAGACAGCATTTCCGGTAGCTGCGCTTGCAAAATTTTGCACTGTCAGCCCCATCATTTGCGTGAAATAACTGAGAGTTGTCTCTCCTGCGTAAGCTTGCCAATTCGTATTGGTGACAAAGCTGATCGCCGTATTAAATGCCAATGCGAAACCAACCCCAGCAAATCCTTGGGGATTTAAGGGAAGAAATCCTTGAAAAATTAAAATCAAAAAAAGGGCGATGAAACCCAAAAAATTAAAAAGAATCAAGGACTTAGCATAATGCTGCCATGTCATTTCCTCTTCTGGATGGATGCCGCAAAAACGATAAATCCCCTTTTCAAGGGGCGTTAACAAGAAAATTGAGGGTCCGTCCCCTTCTTGAAAAATAGAGGCCATGTATCGTCCAAGAACAGGGGAGAAAATCAAAAGAAATAGAATCAAAGAGATAAGAAAAAACCACTGTTCCATCAATAGTTCTCTGGATGTAAGATCGTATGGATCAAGTAAATCAAAAGGCCGACGCAAAGCAAGCCCGCTAGCAGAAATTCAGATTGCATACATCCTCTCTTTTAGAGAAATTTACGCAATGCCCCACCTATTGTAAAGAATTTTTTATAACATTAACGTTAAAATGATTCATATTAGACCTCTTTCGAAACTCGCTTTGCTTGAGAAAAAGAAAGGTTTTTGGATGGATTTATTGCCAAATATGGAGTTTCGAAAGAGGTCTATTCTAGAATCTAGTTGCTTTAATCGACACTAGGTATCGATTTAGAATGTTTTACGACCACATGGCGCATGGCTATCCCTATTGCTATTGCAACACAACCAATTAGCACACCGCCTAAAGAGTTTTGAAAAAGAGAAATCATTGTTAAAGAAGGTTTTATATGCATAAGTGTTCCAAATAAACCATCGAATAAGCAACAGCTACCCGCAAAAGACCCAACGATTGTACTTGCCATTCCTAATGCTGCACCAAGAGAACTCACTATTGTGCCTCCGATATATCCAGTTTTTTGAAGAGTAGACGCATTTCCTAAATCTTTGTGTTCGGTCATTTTAAATAACTCATGAGTTCCACATCCAAAACTATAGACCCCGCCCATTATGGTAATTGGTGGGACTCCTAAAACTGCAGCCATTCCCGGTAATATTATCATAAAAAACCTTATTTAAATAATAAATATTAAGACATTTAATATTGTATTATAATAATAATTTTAATTCAATAATATTTTATATGTTTATATTTTTATACCTCGACTTTGTACAATTTTTGAATCGCGAGAGGTATAAAATCTGTGAACTGCACAAGTTCGCTGGAATAACGAGATCCTTCTTGTCTATAAAAAACCTCTATATTATAAATGAATTTTTTCAAAGACTTAGGAGACTGACCACATGCGAGACTCTATTCTATATTCCGCCATACGTGCATTAATCGTCGCTTTTTGCGTTGTCATCGGCTTAAGCCTTGGGGTGGTTTTTACAACTGTTTTTGTTGGAGCACTATCGGGCAATGCGACAGATGGAAAATTGACGACTGTCAATACAGAGGAAATTCTTCCAAATGCTGAAGGGCAAAGAGAAGTTCTTTCAAGCGATGCCCCAGTAATTTTGCAACTCAACATCGATGGGGTGATCGGTTTAGAAAATCTCACGAATAAATCTGTGCGCCAACAGTTAGTCGAATCGCGAGAAGGTGATTTTAAAAATAATCGGGTCAAGGGGATCCTTCTCTATATTAATACCCCGGGCGGGACTGTCACTGATGCGGATGGAATTTTTAGAGCTCTTTCGACCTATAAAGAAAAGTATAAAATTCCCATTTATGCCTTTGTAGATGGGTTATGCGCTTCGGGTGGAATGTATGTGGCCCTTTCTGCTGACAAAATTTTTGCCAGCGATACCAGTTTAATCGGTAGCGTCGGAGTCATCGCACCTACATTTTTAAATTTTACAAAATTACTCGATAAAGTGGGTGTAGACGCTTTGACGATCACGGCCGGTAAAGATAAAGATGCCATGAACCCATTGAGACCTTGGAAACCGGGTGAAGATGCCAATTATCGCCAAATCATAGAATTTTATTATGATCATTTCGTCGAACTCGTCACCTCTCATCGCACGGCGATTAGCAAAGAGCAATTGGTAAAAGACTATGGTGCAAAAATTTTCCCGGCTCCTATCGCGAAAGAGCATGGCTTTATCGATTTTAGCGGCGTGTCTTTAAGCGAGACGATTAAAGAATTAACCACAGCTGCAAATGTATCAGAAAATTACCAAGTGATAAAATTAGAAAATAAAAATTGGTGGACAACGCTTTTTTCTAATCAAGCGAGATCCATTTTCAATGGTGAAATGAAGCATAAACTCTCTTTAAATCCTGAAATGGATGCATTACTATCGAATCAATATCTTTATCTTTATTGCCACTAAAATAAATTTGGGGCGCATGCCCCAAATTTTATCGTGTAAAGAATTGCTTCACTTGTTCCTTCGTAATTGAAGGGGCTGTTGGCAATGTTTCAACTTGTGAGAATACTTGCTCAATACTTGGTTCTTTAACAACCACCGCTTCGGCCATTGGAATTGTCTCGATGAAATTTTCATCCGCTAATTCGGCAACAGTAATGATGTTGTCTTCTTTTCCAGAATAAAGATCACAGATTTTTTTCACATTATTTGACATCCCCGATAAATGATTTTTTCTATCTTCTTCAGCCCTTGCAAAAAATTGATCTCTGTAAAAGCGAATTTCTCGCTCTTTAGTTTGAAATTTGTCAACGATTGGCTGTGTGACAATGTTATAAATGATTTGAAAAGGGACTATTGCTTGTTCATAAGTTTTTTGATTTTCTCTAAAGAGGCGTTGTTGTTCTTTTCGTTGTTCTGGTGTATCTATAGGCATTTCCTTGACTTGATTATCTGATTTTTCTTTTTCATTGAGCGGCCCGCGGCATGTCAATTCAAACAATTGTTTATAAATCGCCAATTCTTTTTCTTGATTCTGCAAATTTTTAGAAGATGCAAAATTCGCTTCTCCTTGAATTTTTTGTTTTCTACTATCAATCATTTGGTTGATATTGTGAAACCGATTTTCAATTTTATCATAGTTTGATACTAAAGATGGATCCAACTCTATAGCGGCATAAGAGCGCCTTTTCATTTGTAATGGATTTTTAGAAAAAAAGTTTTCAACATCTGTTGCACTAAGATGATGAGGGGCTTCTGAAATTTTCTTATCGGCAGCTTTTTTCCAAGAGGCTCTGATTTCATCCGGATGAACAACTGACTCTTTAAGATTTTTGGTATAGGCATATTCAAAATCGGCAGCTCTCTTGCGATCTTCAATAGCCACCTGAAGTAAGTTTCCATCCCACAAATTCGCTTGATTGTTTGCTTCATATGCTCGGTATCCTGAAAAAAGTGCCATACCGACCGCTGAAACTCCAAGTCCAACACCAACCATCGGGCCGGCTAATAAAGCGACTCCTCCGAGGACGACTGCCGAGGTTCCTCCCTTCAAAATCACCTCGGTTCTTTTAGATTTCCAATAATCAATCTGAGGAGCGCATTGTTTTGGATTGCGAGCAATCACTTGAACTGCATGGTCGATGAGATATTGATTATACTCTCCTTGCCCAAAAGGAACTTTTTGTCCCCCTACATCCAATGCATTTAATAAAACAGCTTCGCCTTGATAGAGATGGCTTGCCACAGTGGTTTTTATTGATTCTAACCCTCTATGATAGAGATGTGAATTTTTATTAAGACCATGAATAAAAAAATGCATTGATTTCTCCTATTATAATTTTTAAGAATTATTAATAATAAGGATTAATAAAAAATTAATAAAATTTAAAGAAAAAATAAATAGAAAATTTTTTTGCTATTTGAAATATTTTTAGATACAATAAATCTAACATCTTTCTAAATACAAATCCTTTCATGAAAAAAATTTTTATCATTGACGCTTCCGGATATCTTTATCGCTCCTATTTCGCTATTCGCCAAATGACGAATGCCAAAGGAGAGTCGACCAATGCCCTCTTTGGCTTTATTCGATCGGTTTTAAAATTAATGAAGGATTTTGAACCGGCTTATCTCGTGACTGTTTTCGATGGGCCTGCAAATGCAACTTCTCGTACACATCTCTATGCGGATTATAAAGCCCATCGCAAAAGTATGCCCAGCGATCTTCTCTACCAAATTGCATGGGCGCAGCAGTTTTGTCAATTATTGGGATTGCCCGAATTAATGATTCCAGGGGTTGAGGCGGATGACACCATGGGCTCCGTAGCGCTTTGGGCAGCAGATCTTGGAGCGACTGCTTATCTTTGCACGAGCGACAAAGATATGTGCCAACTCGTCAATGACCGCATTTTGGTCCTGAATACTTTTAAAGAGAATCAAATTTTAAATTCCGAAGGGGTCGTGCAACAATTTGGCGTCCTCCCTCAACAAATGGTCGATTATTTAGCGATCGTCGGAGATGCATCGGACAATGTTCCCGGATTAACCGGCTTTGGACCAAAAACCGCTGCCGATCTATTAAAGCAGTTTGGCAGCTTAGATGAACTTTTAGAGCATCCAGATCTTGTTTCGGGTAAGAAAAAACAAGAGACGTTAATACAAGAAAAAGAAAAAGTGTTGTTGAGCCGTCGTCTTGTCACCCTTGATACATCGGTCCCTTTCACTAGGGAAATGGAATTTTTTAAGATAGGCCATCCCAATATTTCCCGCATTCGAGAATTTTATTCTTATATGAATTTTGCTTCTCTTCTTCGCGATTTTGAAACTCAAATCGCAGAAAATAAAAAAATCATCGAAGTTGAAGAAGCCGCGGTCTATGAAATAATCGATGATCTTGAGAAATTAAACCATCTCATGACTTTTCTCTTACAACACAATGGCCCCGTTTGCATCGATACCGCAACGACAAATTTTTTTCCTTTTAAAACAGAACTTGTTGGTATCGGTTTAGGAATCAAACCCAAACATGCCTGGTATATCCCTACCAATTGCCAATTAGATCTTAAGACCATTATCCAAGCTCTTAAACCCCTATTCGAAAATTCAGCCATTCGTTTTATTGGCCATAATCTTAAATTTGACCAGCATGTTCTCGAATGCAATGGACTGCCCCTGTCAAACATTGGCTTTGATACTATTTTGGCATCCTACATTCTCAATTCCCATAGCAGGCAACACTCTCTCGATCATTTAACCCTCGAACATTTCGGCAAAGTGAAACCGGCCATTCAAGATTTAATCGGCAAGGGAAAACAACAGCTAAGCTTGCTCGATGTTCCCATTGAAAAAGTATCAACTTATTGTTGCGAAGATGTCGATTATACATTGCGTTTAAAAGAAATTTTTACCACTCAACTTAAAGAAAGAAATCTAGAAAAACTCTACTACGAAATTGAACTGCCACTCATTAACGTCCTGACAAAGATGGAAAGAAATGGGATATTTATCGATAGAGACACTCTTCATTCTTTATCTAAACAACTAGAGGGCGAGATAGAGATCATAGCAGAGGCAATCTATGAATTATCCGGGGAAAGATTCAATTTAAACTCCCCAAAACAACTTAGCCAAATTCTTTTTGAAAAGATGGGAATCCATCCTCCTAAAAAAACAGCCACCGGACTTTCAACAAATGCCGAAGTTCTTGAAAGCATTAAGGAAGACCATCCAATCGCTGCCAAATTGCTCGATTACCGCACATTAGAAAAGCTCCGTTCGACATATGTCGATGCCCTTCCATTAGAAGTGAATCCAAACACCGGACGCATCCATTGTAATTTTAATCAAACGATGGCAGCGACCGGAAGGCTTTCTTGCCAAGATCCAAATTTGCAAAACATCCCGGTAAGAACTGAAATAGGAAGAAAAATTCGGGAGGCCTTTAGACCTCAATTTGAAGGGTGGAGCTATCTTGCAGCCGATTATTCCCAAATTGAGTTGCGCATTCTAGCCCATTTAAGCAAAGATCCTATCTTAATGGCTGCATTTTTACAAAATGAAGATATTCACGCCTTTACCGCTTCTCAAATGTTTAATATTCCACTTGATCAAGTCACCAGGGAACAACGGTATCAAGCTAAAACCGTCAATTTCGGAATTATGTATGGACAACAAGCGTTTGGGCTATCCAAGGAGTTGGGAATCGATCCCAAAATAGCCTCTCTTTTTATCCAAAAATATTTTGAACGCTATCAAAAGGTTAAGGAATTTATTGAACATTGCAAAGAGTCGACCAGGCAAAGCGGCAAAGCAATTACCCTTTTTGGGAGAGAGCGGTTGATTCCTGAAATTCATAGCACAAATGCCAATATTAGAATGATGGCAGAGAGACTGGCTGTCAATACCCCTATTCAAGGAACGCAAGCAGACATCATTAAAATCGCCATGTTGGAAATAGATAAAAAATTGGATGAAAGAAAATTAAAAAGTTTTATGGTCCTTCAAATTCACGATGAACTTGTCTTTGAGGTGCCCAATGATGAAATTGAAACAGTTAAAACAATTGTGCATGACACTATGACTCAAGTCATTCCTTTAAATATCCCTTTGATTGTTGATATCAATATTGGCAAAAATTGGAAAGAATGTTAATATCTAGAAAAGTAGCCATAACTGGTGGTCTTTCTTGTGGCAAATCCTCGGTTTGTCGTATCTTAAAGGATCTTGGAGCTTACGTCGTAAGCGCCGACAACATCGTACATCAATTATTGTCCTCCGATGCAAACCTTGGTCAAAAGATCGTTCAACTACTGGGTCAAGAAGTTATCCTAGAAACGGCAGTTCAAGATGATTCAAATAGAATTATTGTCGACCGGAAATTAGACCGTTCTAAAATCGCTCAGATTGTTTTTCACAATTTGAAGCTTTTAAAAGCATTAGAAGAGCTGGTTCATCCAGCTGTTTATAGGGAAATAAACAAAGAGTATCAAAGACAAAAACAATTAAAAAATCCCTCACCATTATTTGTCGCTGAAGTGCCGCTTCTATTCGAAAGTGAGGGACAAAAGTATTTTGATAAGACCATAGCTGTTATCGCACACGATGAGATTTGCCGTAGCCGATTTCTAGCGATGGGTCATAATGAAGAGGATTTCAATAATCGGATGGCAAATCAACTGCCCTTATCGCAAAAAACACTCCACGCAGATTATGTTATCAACAATAATGGCACTTTATTAGATCTACAAAAAACAACAAGAGAGCTTTATAAAAACCTCCTCTCTTAATTCTTAAACCTTAAATCGGAGTCTTTCTTTTCAATGGACCCAGATAATACATCTATAGATCCTACTTTAATGGAGGATCATGCTTCTGAGAAGCAGAATGATCAAAACAGAAACAACCAAGATCAACATCAACCGGAAATTATTACCAAAATTGCAGATATTCAAAGAATGAATATCGACCAGCTCAACCAATACGGAAAAAATATTGGATTAAAGCATTTAGCATCCCTTACCAAATCTCAAATGGTCTTTGAGGTCGTCAAAGCCATTTCAGAAAATCCAAATGAAGTGCTGTATGGCGAAGGTGTTTTAGAGATTCTTCCCGATGGTTTTGGTTTTTTGAGATCTCCCAACTATAATTACCTCCCTTCTGCCGAAGATATTTATGTTTCACCGGCACAAATTAGACGCTTTGATTTGAAAAAGGGCGATACACTTTGCGGCACAATTCGCCCGCCAAAAGACAAAGAAAAATACTTCGCACTTTTAAAAGTAGACAAGATCAATGGCAAATCTCCCGAAAAAGCAAAAGAGAGAATTTTATTTGAAAACTTGACACCTCTTTATCCAAATGAGCGGATAGTGATGGAGACGACCAAAGACAGATTATCCACACGGGTTTTGGATTTGGCAGCACCGATTGGAAAAGGGCAAAGAGGTTTGATTGTCGCCCCACCAAGAACCGGAAAGACCATTTTACTCCAAAATATCGCAAATGCCATCGCCACAAACAACTCTGAAATCATATTGATCGTCCTTCTTATCGACGAAAGACCAGAAGAAGTGACGGATATGCAAAGAGTCGTTAGAGGAGAAGTCATTGCCTCCACTTTTGATGAACCGCCCGAAAGACACGTCCAAGTGGCTGAAATGGCCATCGAAAAGGCAAGACGCCTCGTTGAACACGGCAATGATGTCGTGATCTTATTAGACTCTTTGACACGCCTGGCAAGAGCATACAACACCATCCAACCCCATTCAGGAAAAATCTTAACCGGCGGTATTGACGCCAATGCTCTCCATAAGCCAAAACGATTTTTTGGAGCAGCGCGCAATATCGAACAAGGTGGATCTCTCACCATTATCGCCACAGCCCTCATCGACACAGGCTCTCGTATGGACGAGGTAATCTTTGAAGAATTCAAAGGTACCGGTAACATGGAGCTTGTTCTCGATCGAAGATTAGCCGATCGACGCACCTATCCGGCGATTGATTTGATTAAGAGTGGAACGCGTAAAGAAGAACTCCTCTACCATCCGAACGAACTGGAGAAAATTTTCTTACTCAGACAAGCAGTTGCCGATTTAGCGCCGGCCGATGCCATGAATCTCCTGCTTGGCCGCTTAAAGAAAACCAACAGCAATGTGGAGTTCCTTTTATCCATGAAGGATTAATTTCGGTTTGAAGGGACTGAAGGGACTTTCGCCCTTGCGTCCCTATGAGGTAATTGCAAAAGTCAAGAGTTACTTTAGTTATGCAATTATCTCCTATTGTCCCTTCAAATTTTTTTTTCAAATTTTTTTTGACTAAAAATAATTTTTGACATATAATCTGCTTATTATTGTTTAATTTAGAGGAGTTTATGTACATATTCACACTCTCTGCAGTCCAATTGGCAAGTGCTGCCGGTTTAATTTATGGGATGGCCCATGTTGGTAAATCGTATTTGAATACAAATCCTAAAACTGCAGCGATTGTAGGTTTTGCCAGCCTACTCTTTAAGGCGATGGAAAATTATTTTAGAAGCCAGGGTCTTCCTTTTTCTTCTCTATTTACAAAATACCAATTTTCTATTCTCATTCCTGTAGCTGCAGGTATTGCTGCAAAATGGCTAACACCTTTTCAAGCCATTTCCCAAATGGCTTTCTTTAGCCTTGCCGCTCTCATTTATTATCAAGTGACTGGAAAATCTTTTTTGATGATAAACCGGACCTATATAGATGGAGGCTATCTATAAATTTTTAAAAAAAATCAGAATTGATTTTTAAAATAGTTTTCTTTTGAAATCCCTCTACCTCCAATTTCTTTTTAAGTCGAGTACTTTCAATTTGTTCGGAAGTATAATAGACCCCTAACTCCGCCGTTCATTACGTAATAGTATAGTCAAACAATCCTTTCATAACTCGAAACTATGTCTATTAGAATTCCCCTCCAAAGCAAAGCTAACGATGGAAATGATATAATGATATAACGA
>JANWJE010000099.1 GCA_025451995.1 Parachlamydiaceae bacterium
ACGCGTGCTGCTTTTTTCAAAGGGCACCAACACACGCAATCGAGAAATCTTCCCGCTTTGAGCTTTGCTCAAATCTGGATGGTTTTTAAAATCCTATCGTTATATCATTAAATCATTACCATCATTGACTTTTCTGTGAGGCAAACCCAACTTATATCGTGAATTTTTCCAAACTATTGAACTTTTTTGTGTATAATTTATTTTTTATTTATGAGTAATAAGAAATAAAAAAGATCTGTTTAATATAAAGTAAAAAATATAGAAAATAATTGATTTTTTATACTTTTTTTATCATAATCATTTTATGAATTTTTATTGGAGTTTAAATATGAATATAAGAGTCGTTTGCAATCCAGCTATTTCGTTTCTTCAAAACAATGCTCTCCCTTTCAAAAGCCTTGATGGAAGAATTGTAGGTCTAACAGCGCTGATTTTTGGCGGCTTGTCTGCAGCGTTTTATGCTTATTCTTATTTCTCTTGGAAAGAAAAAAATATAACGCTTCAAAAGATTGAAGATGTCAAATCTGAAAAAAATCAAGATATCTGCGCCCTCAATCATGATGAGAAAAAAATAACAAACACAGAAATAAAAGAAGAGATAAAACAAGAGAAGAAGCTGGACTTTGAGCCATTTTTCAATGCTCGATTTGCAAAGATGGATGGACTCGATCAATTTGAAACTGATGAGGAAAAAGAGGAGTTCAAAACGTTTTTTAAAGAAATTTCTCGAGAAGAAAATGAAAATTACGATCTAAGAAAGAGCATAGATCAAATGATTCAGAAAATGGGAGGAAATCAAGCAAAGCCATGTCAATTTCAAACTAAAGGGGATCTCTTAGTTTATGTAGGTGAGTTTGATGAAAATCGAACGGGGAAGGGAAGAAAAAGTTATACTAGCATGGGAGGCGATGGTGGATGTTATGAAAAAGGAATATTTGAGCATGGCGAATTGGTTGACGGAGAAAAATTTGGTTATTTTGATACAGTACAGTATGGTCAATTCAAAGATGGACTCATAAAAAGAGGAAGCTTTGGATTAGTTACGGGAGAATTTGAGTATGATAAAGAATCTTCTAAATTATTCTTAAAGAGGGGAGTGAAAACAGATTTTGATGGTACAGAGACCATTATTTTGAAAAAATCCCCTGTTCTTAATTTAAAAAATTGATCCTTTCGAAAAATCATCCCAAAGGCGACTGTAGAGGCTATTAGCGAGTTGTTTCTTGAGTGCCTAAAGAAATAAGTCTGAAAGAGTGTTTCCTGAAATTAACCCATCGATATAACTGAAATGTTTATCATGAGTACAGACGACACACCCATGTTCAAGAGCTTGTGATGCTATCCATAGATCATTTGTTGGAATTGGCTTACCTTTAATTTTTAGAGAATGGTAAATATGGGAAAAAAAATGAGAAGTATCAATTGTAACATTATAAATTCTTATTCGAGGAGATTCTAAGAATTTTTGTAATTCTATTTTGTTTTGACTCGTTTTATTCCCACCTTCAAATCCGGAAAGTAATTCTCCGATAACAATAGGGCTTATACATATACACTCTGCATATTGGATTATTTCTACTATTTCAGACTCATTTTTTTTGAATGAAACATAGGCATTTGTATCAAAAAATACAGGCCTCATATCCAAAATTCCTCATCAATTTTTTCAAAAGAGTGAATATTTATGTTAAAAATTTCTTTATCCTTGGCACTCCAGGTTCCTGCTAAATAATCTAGATCATGAAAAAGCTTTTTCTTTATTGGCTGAGTAAATCCAAGTTCTTTTTCAATCATTTGCAAAATTAACGAGTTTATACTGATTTTTTTATCTGCTGCCTTTTTTTTTAAAAATGCCATTACTTCGGGTTTTACATTTCGAAGATTAAAATTTAAGGCCATATGAAATCCTTTATGATATCATTGTAATACCCCTTATGATATCATTCTTTCAGTAATTTATACTAGCTAAAATCGACGTGGATCTCTATTTTTTCTCAGCCTCGTAAGGTCATTAGCGACTTATTTTTTGGGTCCCTTTTGTCTCTTGAGTCTGTTGTGTTCCTATTGTCTCTTCTTTCATAAGAGGAAAGGGTTGTTCAGGACCAACCGGTGGACTAGGGTTGGCCAGCTTGATGCCTGTGAAGCCCATGAATGCCATGGACATTAAGCCCGACATGATAAAGGTGATTCCCATCCCCCTTAGGGCGGGGACAACGTCGGCCGTGGCGAGTCTTTCTCGAATGGCGGCGATCAGGGCAATGGCTAGCCACCAACCGAGTGCCGACCCCAAAACATAGATGAAATTGGGGAAAAAAGGATAGTCTCTTGTCACTGCAAATAAGCATGCCCCCAAAATGGCGCAGTTGACGGCAATGAGGGGGAGATAGAGCCCAAGCGACATGTAAAGGGCCGGAGAAAAGCGTTCAATGATGATTTCTAAGATTTGAGTGAAGCCTGCGATAATCGATATAAATAGTAAAAATTCGAGGAAGCCTAAATTAATACCTGTTGTATCCAGGCCAAAGGCAGAAAGCCAGGAGAGGGCATTGGGACCTGTAACAAAGCGGTGAACAAACCAATTGATAATCCCTGAAACGGTCAGGACAAAGACGACGGCAATTCCAAGCCCGTTGGCTGTTTTAAGTTTATTTGAACAGGCGAGGTAAGTACACATTCCCAAAAAATTGACCAGCAGGAAATTTTCAATAAATATCGCTTGAATCAGTAAACCTATCAGATTCAATAGAGAATAGCCACCCATCCACATTAGTTAACTCCATTTTTTGGATAAATAAATGAGCCCACCAATAATAAAAAAGGCCGCGGGGGGGCTGACCATCAAAACAAAGTTGTCATATCCATCTGGGTTGGCCGAGTTCGCATACCAAGAAAGGGGAATGACTTGATAGCCCAATAATTGACCAAAACCAAATAATTCTCTAATAAAAGCGATAATAAACAGAATGATTGCATATCCCATTCCGGCCCCTAGACCATCTAAAAAAGCGGGGAGGGGTTCCACATTTTTTGCCATTCCTTCCGTTCGACC
The DNA here is from genome assembly GCA_025451995.1 of Parachlamydiaceae bacterium. Taxonomy (GTDB): domain Bacteria; phylum Chlamydiota; class Chlamydiia; order Chlamydiales; family Parachlamydiaceae; genus JANWJE01. The sequence goes on from JANWJE010000099.1 coordinate 3,050, forward strand.
CATCACAATGCAATTGGTGATAATTAAACCCACAAACACACTCAATACTTTTGAGATGCCAAAAAAATAGGCTTGTAAAAATTGATCGATGATGATGACAAAGACTGAAATGATTGCCAACTGTGTGATCATTCTCACGCTATCGGGTGTCGCATGGCGTAGCAATGATACAAAGAGCGATGAAAAAGCTGTCACAAAAGAAACTGAAAGCCCCATGGTGATCGCAACGCTCAACCGATTGGTCACCCCAAGAGCCGAACAAATCCCCAAAACAGCGACCAACACTTGATTGCCGGACCAAATTTGCTCTGTAAAATAACGATGGGCGGGTTGTCTCGCAGAGCTCATATTTTTTTCTCCTCAAGTTTTACCAAAAAGGGGCGATAAGCAGCTAATACGTCGCGATAGGCATTGGTCACGCCATTGCCTGTTAGAGTAGCCCCTGCCATTCCATCGACTGCACTTAGAGCCTTGGGCGAATTGGCTAGCACTTCTTTGACTTTTCCTTTAACGACAACAATTCCAAGGGGGGCTGTTTTAAAATCGGTTTTTCCGTTGGCTGATTCTTGAAAGAGGTGCTTGCCGGGAAATTGGCTTTGCCATTCCGGTTCGGAAATATTTGCCCCAAGGCCTGGAGTTTCTTTCTGATCATACCAAGAAATTCCAATGACAGTGTTGCCGTTTGTTTCAACTGCCAAATAGCCATAAATCGCATCCCATAAACCCATCCCATTGACAGGGATGACATATCCAATCACTTTTCGATCTTTTGCTGCAGGCAATTGATTGTCATAAATTGTGTAGATAAGCTTATAGGGTTCTTTATAATAGCCACTTTTTCTAAAGTCTTGCACATATTGATCCTGATCGATGCCTGCTTGTTGAAATGTGGTGAGTTCCCCTTTGTCATCCACAAGAAAAGAGGAAATGCGATTGCGATAAATTTCAAGGATTTCCTTTTGACTTGGGATCGGATGTTCTTTGGCTGGAATGAGGATCCCCTTGTCAAAGACAGCAGATATAGGCTGCTTATCATTTTCCTGAATTTGAAAGTAGCCATAGGGGCTAAGAATTCTTGCGGCGATCAACATCTCTTTACTTCTATCCAATTCTTTTGCCATTTCCTGAGGGACTTTTAATGCGCTGGCAAGAACGGAAAGAATCGTCGCGCACACCAAACTTAAAATGACCATGAAAATCAGGGTGTATGTCTGGCTGCTTGGCGGCCGATTAGGTTCTGACATGGTTAAACCCTTTTCTTCTTGAGTAATTGACCACGATATAATCGATTAAAGGGGCAAACACATTTGCCATCAAAATGGCCAGCATGACCCCTTCGGGGTAAGCCGGGTTGATGGCTCTAATGATCAAAGCGACGATTCCAGCTAAGGCACCATAGATCCAACGCCCTAAGTGAGAGGATGGAGAAGAGACGGGATCTGTTGCCATAAAGACAATCCCAAAAGCCAAGCCTCCAAGTAAGAGGTGCTTATAAGCTGGAAATCCGAGAGCTGCAGGATTCCAAAGCCCATCGTCTAGTCCAAAAGTATATGATCCCAATTCAAAAAGTAAAGCTGTAAAAAAAGCTCCCAAGGTCATTCCTGCCATCGTTCGCCACGATCCGATGCGGGTCCAAATAAGAAAAAAAGCCCCCAGCAGGCATGCAAGTATGGAGGTTTCTCCCATAGATCCCAGTTTGTCGCCTAAAAAAAAATTCCATGAGTGATTGTGCTCAAGTCCATAGTTCAAAGCCGCAAAATGATAGGCATCTTCATAATTCCCAGAGGATAATCCCAACCCGCCGGATGAAACCGGTGCTGTGACAAAGCTGCGCATCTCTTCTGAATTGAGATGACTCAAAGTTTCATGGTGTTGTCCACTCTCATTCCAGCGGTTAAAATATGTTTCGATGATGGGATAGGAAGTGACTTTATCTCCAAGAGAGCCGGCCGCAATGGCGTCGATATGGATACGCTTGATCTCTGGAGAGATATTAAATCTTGCAAGGGGGGTCGCTTGACTATATCCATCGAAAGCGGTGGTTTGCCCTTCTTGGTTCATTTTTAGAAGGCTTTCCCGAGCAACAGTTGGGTTAGTTCCAACCCATACATCGCCAGACATTTTTCCTGGAAATGTAAAGAAAAGAAAAGCCCTGCAAGCGAGCGCCGGATTGACGATATTCATTCCAGCCCCTCCAAAAACTTCTTTCCCCAAAATAACCCCCATGGCAACACCCACAGCTGCCATCCAATAGGGAATTGTTGAGGGTAAAATAAGGGCATAAAGAATCCCTGTGACTAAAAATCCTTCAGAAATATCGTGCCCGCGCACGATCGAAAAGAGTGCCTCACAAAATCCCCCTACTGCATAAGTAATGATCGCAATTGGCAAAAAAGCGATGCACCCCAATTGAAGAATCGTCAAATAACGGTGATCTTTGATGGCAAAGTTAAAATACCCCTCAATCGATTGAGCGCTCTTTAAATATTCATCCATTAGCTGATAATTGCCGCTTGTATAGACAAAACTTTGCATGCCTGTGTTCCAAATAGCGGCCAAGATGCAAGGAATCAGTGAAATGACAACAAGAATCATCCATCGTTTAATGTCTACAGCATCTCGAATATGGGGAGCTTTGCGGGTAGTTAGCGGAGCTTCGTATAGAAAAGTATCGGTTGCTTCGACAATGGGGCGTAACCGATGGAATAATTTCCCTTTTTCTGTTAAAGAAAGTTGATAATCTAGAAATTTCCGCAACATGAATGGCCTTTAACTTAAAGATACTTCTTCTTTAATTGGTAAAATTTGATAGTGTACGAGGGTAGAAGCCGCAGTATAGGGAAAGGGACAAACGACTCGATAGGGAAGCCCATTGCTAGCATTAAAGACATAGTAGGACAATTTCCCTTCTTCTAACCTAGGTTCATGCATGACAGTCACATCGAAGATTTTATAGTCAGTCAGTCGATATTGAAAGATGTCGCTAGGACATTTTCTTTCAAGTTCAATTTGTTCTCTGTAAAAACTTTGATAGGATGTAATATTTTCAATATATTGAAATTGCAGCCCTTTCCATAAAAAGTTTGAGATTTCAGCAAAGACTTTAATATGTGCCGGGTCGCAGATGATTGGGAGCTGCTGGCCGAGCAACCAGACATGGTAGATGGGTTGTTCCTCTCGTTCGACATACGATTTTTCATCTTGAATGAACAAACGAAGTTTATGAGGTCCTAATGAAATTTCTTTTATCAATTCCGGCATAGGCATATTTTTTCCATTTTTATTGGAAACGAGATCTTGTCGTGAAGATCGCACAATCACTAATAAAAAGGCAAGCGATTGGATGCGAGGAGGAATTTAGTTTCGGAAGAAGTCTGCGAGGCTGTGAAAAAATAGAGATTCGCGACGCTTTAGGCAAAATTTTTGCATCTTTCGAAATTCCACCCCCTCCCAAAACGGCACGTGGAACGTTTCTGTCGGGGGTGAAATTCGAAATCTGCTAAAAATTTTATCCTAAATCGCCGGAATTCTAATTTTTTCACAGCCTCTGCTGGCATTTTAAAATCATTTAACGTACAACTGATATCTCTCAATACGATTAAATAGAGCAAGAAACGCATTTGCCTGTAAGACATGAAAAAAATTATTTTCATTTTTCTTTTAATTTGTTTTTCATTTTTGATTTTTTATCGCCCAATTCTGACTTCTTTAGCTGGATGGTCCCTAAAGATGTACTCTCATCTGAAATGGGACAAGCATTTTGAATACGATGCGATTGCATTGGAAAACTATCAATTAGTCATTAAACAACCAAAATTTTGTGATGAATCGATGTTTTTGGCAGAAGACATTGCGATTCATTTAATACCAAAGCGTATCGACCATCATTTTTATTTTCAGATTGATATCCAAAAACCCCAGTTCCATCTGCCTAAGCAAGTGATGGCAACTTTTGATCATTGGGTAGAAAATTTATATCGACGGGAACACTTATGGTTCAAACTCTATCCGCATTTTCGAGTCAATGATGGGTCTATCATCACACAAGATGGAAAGTTGAATTTCAAGCTTGAAATGAACAAAAAAAAAGGGGGTTGGATCGAACTTTTTACCAATCTGGATCAACAGCAACATCTTTTTATTCAATCATTCAAAACCAATCAAGGGGTTAATTGGAAAATCGCTTTTCAATCCTTTGATTGCAAGCCGATTCAAACAATGACTTCCTTCTTCGAAAGCCAAGGGATTCCATTGACGATTCATTCAGGGTATTTAAATGGAGAGCTCCTCGCAACTTTAAAAAAAAAACGCGGCTTTGAGTTAGAGGGACATTTGACCGTCGAAAAACTCTTCTTTACCATTCCTGGGACAACTATTGAAGCTAAACCCCAAAAAATCAATATTGCAATTAAGAAAAGGGACGAATTCCATCAAGCAGACATTTCTATTCATTCACAAAATAAAAAATGGCATTTTCTAAAAATCGAATGTAAGAATAAAAATCATCACTGCATTGAATTTGATGAGGATGCAGCAGCGTTTCAAGATTTTTTACCCGAAGTATTTAAACAATCATTCATCGATTACTTTAAAAAAAGCCATCTATTCTTCGCGGCCGAATTAAAAATGGGTGAGGAGCGAAAATTAATAGGGAAAATTAAAATTTGTGAAGATAAAGAGAATCTTTTTCATTTTGATTTCAATATAGAATCCATGGCACAAAAGGATTTATCTTCTCCATGGCTTTCTCAGGGGACTTTCTTTTTAGATCATTTTTATGAAAAAAAATCGGGTTTGCATTTTCAAAACATGACCGGGAATCTATTTTGGTCAAACCTAAAAACAGCAGTTCAAGGCGATAAAGTGATGCAAGATTTTGAGTTAGAACCGCTAACAATCGGGGGTGAACATTCCCAAAAGGTGAAGACACTCCCAATTGGTAGCGATTATGGCTCAAAAGATTGCGTCAATTTATCGCCTTCAACTGCCGTTTTTAGGTTTAAAACAAACTGCCAAGGGGTGGACTTAGATGGAGACATTGAGATTGCCTATTCCGATAAGCACTCTGATCATGTCGAAGTAAGAATGAATTGCCCTCACTTTGCCGGAAAAATTTCAGATTTTAAAACAATCTTGAGTAGCTTTAACAATGAAATATCCCTCGATCGAATCCCTTTAGAAGGTGAAATTGTAGGAAGGGATAAAGGACTTTCGTTGAAGTATTCTTTTTTTTCGGATCATTGTTTTTGTAAAGCATCGATTCAAGCCAGCATCCAAGATGCTTGTATGACTTTCCAGGATTCTCAATTGGCTATGAAGGGAATCTTTATGAATCTAGACTATGATCTTGAGAAAGAGTTGATCCAATTGAGTGATATCCAAGGAGCCCTTCTGGTAGGAAAGCCAAAAAAGGTTGAAGAGTTTTTGGTTCTTGGTAAAAAAATAGAAATGATGAATTTGAAAAAGCCATCTTTAGCATTGGATGTATCGATTCATCATAAACAACATGAGCTTTTACGATTTGTTGGTCAAACAGTTGTGGATGATGTAGGAACTCAAGAATTGCAATTAGATAAAGACCTTTCCCATATTAGCGCTTTCGTCCCAACTCAATGGCAATGCCGCTTTGAAGATGGTTTTAATCTCATTCATTTGAATTTGAATTCGGATTTTGACCTCGAGAAAGTGATGCAAGATGTTTCATTATTTAAAGATTCAGAGCTAATCCAACTGCAAAAGATTTTTAACATTCGTCCCATTCAAGGAAAAGGTTCATTCTCATTAGATTATCTTCCCAAAGAGGGATTATTTTTTAATATCCAAGCGGCAACCAAAAACTTAGACAGCGATAAAGATCAACAATGGATAATTAAAGGTGTGAAATACGGCGAGAAAATTCAAATTGAAAAGCTTCTTTGGAATGGCTACGAAGCAAATGGCGAACTTGAAATAGAAAATGATAAATGGAAAATCCCTTTTCTTGAATTGCGTTTAAATCGAGGCGGCCTTTTCGGATTGAAGGGGAGCCTCAGTTGCGAAAATGACAGATTGAATTTAAAATTTGAAAACGCAATGGCTAAGTTTGAAGAAAAGAGCTATGAATTTAAAAATACACATTTGGAAGTTTTGGACCGACAATTTTATTTCTCTGCACATTGTCAAATCGAAAATCACCCTTTTCAAATTGAGGGATATGTTGATGATGAGAAATCACAAGGAAATCTAACTTTGAGACCGATAGATCAATCGGAAACCTTAAATGTACGCTTTGCGAACCAAAAGACCGGTCTTTTGGAAATTGAACACATTGAGGGAGATTTTTTAGGGTGTCATCTTCAATTAACAAAAGAGAATGATCATTTAAACCTAGAAACGGCAGTTCATGGCGATAAAGTGATGCAAGATTTTGAGTTAGAATCGATAACAATCGGGGGTGAACATTCCCAAAAGGTAAAGGCGCCCCCGATTGTTAGCGGTTATAGCTCAAAAGATTGCGTCAATTTGCCGCCTTCAACTGCCGTTTCTAGGTTAAAAGGGGAAGTGAGCATCGATTCGAAAAAAATCAATTCTTGGATGGAGAGGCAAGGGAATGAAGAGTTAAAGTCTTTCAAATTGAGCTCTTTCCTTCATTTACAAGGAAATTTTTGGATAAATGTGAATGGTGAAAAGAATGCGTTAGATGCAATTTCATATAAAGGGAAGATATTTACGCAAAATATGATCCTCAAAGGGTATCAAATGGAACATGTAGAGGGGGATCTACAGTTCATGCCGGGGAGTTGCGTTCTTGAAAATTTAATGGTTAAAGATCCTGCCGGGGAAATCAATAGTAAGAAGGCATTGTTCACTGTCGATTCTTTAGAAAAATGGCGTTTTTCGATCCCTCAATTATCATTTAGAAATATCAATGTGGGGCGTTTAAAAACGCCTGGTAGCCAAAATGAGTTGCCTAAATCAAATTTGATTTTAAAAAAATTAGATTTTCTTAAAGTTACAGGTCTTTTAGAAGAGCCTAAAAGCTGGAAAGGAGAGGGTTTTTTACAATTTACCCATTCTTCCAAAAAAAATGTCTCTCACCCTTTTTTTGCAATTCCCAAAGAATTCATTTTGCGATTGGGCTTAAACCCTGAAGTATTAAATCCTATTGCCGGGACGATTTTCTTTAAATTAGAAGGAGATCATTTAACATTGAATCGTTTTAAAGATGTCTATAGCGAAGGGAAAGGGTCAAAATTTTATCTTGTTGGGCCCGAACCTTCCTGGATAGATTTAGACGGCAATCTCTCGATCAATCTAAAAATGAAGCAATACAATATTCTTTTTAAAATCACCGATTTCTTTAAATTTTCCATCCATGGAAATATTCAAAAACCCCTTTTCAGTTTACACAAACAAAAACGATAACCCACCCCTCCCGATGGTCGGAGTGGGCGACTGATTCTTAGCTTAACGCGTATGGGGGTACGACCAAGGGGCGGGCATGGGCAGAGGCACAGGATTTTAGTTTCGAAGGAGGTCTATTCAAAAATATCTAGGATTAAATTTTGAAAGATACCCTTCTCGGCAAGACTCTGCAATGCATGCTAAGAAAATACCTACCATCCCGGTGATGGTAAACATGGCAATTGTATAAGTTATAATTTGAGCATCAGTCAAACGGTCAGAATTTATAGGTATCATTCCACCATTCTCTTGTGGACAAGGTGAAGTCATCATTTGTGGTTGTTTTAAGATTGCACCGAGAGCAACTGTGGATGCAATGATAGCACTCCATTTCCAATAATTAGGTCCTGATTGCTCAATCTTTGGTGTATGACCGGTTGCTCTTTGAATAAATGCTAGAGAGTCATTTATAATTTTCGTTTCATTTCTTTCATCTTCTGGAACGGATGTCGTTTCATCTAAATTTGGATTAAATCCACTGAGTTTTGGTTTAAGTTTGGAAAAAAGTTTTTCTATTAACACTGGTAAACCCATTAATTTATAGTTGGGAATAGCGGAAGAAATGGGTGCAGTGCATTCGATGCAGTTCAATTTTTTTAATTGAGATATATATTTAGCGTCGATTGAGTGGCCACAGGGTAAGCACATCGCATTTTTTATGAGACCATGGCTTATCGAGCATTGTAGTTGAATTAAAATTTCATTAGCGATTTCCTTTATCTCCTTTGTCTCAACATCTTCTTGTACATTTTTTTCGTTGATATTTCTGCTTAAATGATGGCTTGGAAAATCAATCATAAAAATTTCTCATTAGATTTTTCATTCTATCATAATATGGTGTTATTTTTTTATAAAGATAGGTATACTCCTCCCAGTTGAATCTTGGAATTTTTAACTATTGGCATAAGTCAATTTTTTGGCTTAACCGGAATGATCGTTTATGAAAAAACTCTTTTATTTTCTCTTAATGTGTGTCGGTCTGTTTTTAGCGGCCAGGCTCTATTATCGCCTTACTGACGACTTTCGCATTGCGAATATCGTTTATCCTCTACCATTTAAAGCTACTTGGGAGACGCCTTCTTTAAATGATGTAGATTCTCAAAATTTAAAAGCAATTCTTGACCAACCCTATTTTTATATCGGCAAAGGAGCGCAATGCTATGCGTTCGAAAGCAAAGATGGGGAATATGTGCTTAAATTCTTTAAATTTAAGCATTTAAAGCCTAATTTATTCGTTGACGCGCTCCCCTCAATATCCCCATTTAAGGCATTTAAAGAGCAGGCAATAGAAAGAAAAAAAAGAAAGTTAATCAGCGTGTTTAATGGATATGATCTTGCCTATAGAGAAAATCGAGAGGCTTCAGAGCTGATTTATCTCCATTTGGTTCCCACAACAGACTTGCACTTAAACGTTCTAGTTTACGATAAAATAGGTTTTGAGCGTAACATTGAATTAGACCCTGTCGTTTTCCTTATTCAAAGAAAAGGGGAAACGTTGCGGACCCATCTTCGAAATTTGCTCGATCATGAAAATTTAGCCGGGGCTAAAGAAGCGATGGCAGAGATTCTTTCGATGTATATCTCAGAATATAAAAAGGGGATTTATGACCATGACCACGGAGTTTTGCATAATACGGGATTTGTAGATGGAAAGCCCTTTCACCTGGATGTCGGGAAATTAAATCAAGATGATCGAATGAAGGAAAAAGGGTATTATAAATTCGATTTAGAACATGTGATTTGGAAGATAGATGTTTGGGTAAAAGCAAACTATCCCAATTATTATTCTGAGATTGCCTCTTTTCTTTCCGATCAGTTTCAAAAATTGACCGGAGATACAATCGATACTAATTCAATCGACCCCAAGCGATTTAAGAAACAACGGAAACGATTTGGTTTTTAAAAAGATCCATTTTATCAAACAAATGGAATTATGCAAGAAGTCTATTGTATCCTCAATCGTCCATCTCGTTTTCCCTTCAAAATGCCTTCATTGTGGGCAATTGCTTTATCCACAATCTTCTACCCTTTGTGGCGCTTGTTCCCAGCAGTTGAACATTTGCCAAGGAGATGGGCGCTGCTCCGCCTGCTTTGATTTTTTAGATGAGGACGGGTGTGAGAGTTGTGCCGAAGCTCCCTCTTTATTTATCAAAATGGGAGCAGCATTTGACTATGAAGGGGTCGCTGCCTCTCTTGTAAAGAGTCTGAAATATGGAAATAGACCTCACTTGGCAAAAGGGATGGCCGCCTTCCTCGTCGCTCAGCTGCACCGCCTTGAATGGCCCCTTCCCGATGCCCTTGTCCCCATTCCTATTTCTTTAAGTCGGTCTATTCAAAGAGGTTATAATCAAAGCGCTCTCTTAGCGGAAGCTATGGGCCAATTTATCAATCGCCCGGTTTGGCCCCTCCTTAAGAGATATGAAGGGAATTTTAGCCAGGCAGCCTTAAATTTTTATGATCGCAAGCAATTGAAACAAAATAGGTTCCATCTAAAATCTCAACAGCTGGATTTTAAAAATAAACGCTTGCTGCTCATCGATGACGTCACGACAACCGGGGTGACGCTCCAACAATGTGCTGAAGCACTCCTTCAAAGCACTCCAGCCTCCCTGTATGCCCTCACTTTTTGTAAAACCATGGATATGCTATAATGAGGGGGGGCTCCTGATATTGCTTCTTTTTGGAGGTAAATGAATGAGTGCTGATTTTTCTGTCAATCCTTCTTATGATTTTTTTTCCACATCATTGGATAATGCCAAAATAACGTCTAATGTGGCGAAAAATCAGTTAGAATCCCTTAACGCTTCATCCAAGTGGGTCATTACACAGTTGAAGGATATAAACACTTCAGAAAATAGCGACATCATAAATAAAATGATCAGCATTAGAGAAACCTGGAAGTCCCTAGTAGAAAGCAATGATGAAGGGTTTAGATCCTATGATATTGAACGGTTAGAATTGGTGGAAGGGTATGAGTCATTTTTAAACCATGTCAAACAGCTTGTTGCAACAAATGATTCTGAAATTGTTTCTACTGTTCAATATCTATGGGGAATCATTTACCCATCCAATCGTTCTCTTATTTTAAAAGAAATTGAAGAAGGTGAGGCGTTTATCAGCCAACTGGACATTAGGGTAACTTATCAAGAGAAGAAAGAAGTATCAAAGGAAAATGCGAGAAATGAATTAGTAAAGAAAATAAGCGAGGAATTTGATCTTGATGAAGAAGAACTTAAAAGAGAAAGTCTAAAGGAAGTCCCTGAAAAACTACAGCAAGAATTGCACAGCACAGTTTCTGACTGGCCTTCCTTTTTTAGAAAGGTTGGAGATGCAGTGTTTAATCACTTTGCACAGGGCGTGGAAAGCGGGTATTCAATCTTAAGTTATGCTAAAGGGTCGCTTAAGGCAACAGTCGTTGATGCATTTGCTCAGCCTTATCAAGTCATGAAAGGTCTGGATGAAACTAAACCGGAATATGTCCTCTCTTTTTCAGAAGTTATGCAAACATATGTTTGGTATTGGGTAAATATTGAAACCTACATTCCCAAATATGAAAGGTTATTTACAGATTCAAATTTTAAATTTTTAAAAATTAACGTCCAAAAAATCATTAAGACTGATGAAACAAATAGAAATTTGAAAAAAAATCTAAATACTCTACTTGAAACAAGAAATTTACAAAGACTCGGCGCTACTTTGCTTAAAGGGTCTATGGCACTCACGTTAAATTCGGATAAAAAAAATGACCCTAAAGCTCTTTTAGAAGCCTTGCAAAAACTCGATACCGACCATAAAGCTGCCTCATTGCATCCAAAATTTACTGCAATCGATTTTGAAAATTATAAACAAGGAGTGATCAATAATCTTTCGTTTGCTGTAGCAAGGCTTGGTTGTGAGAGGATAGATCAAAGGTATCAAGAAGGAAAATTATACTTGCTAGCAAAATTTGTTAAGGCTCTTTTAAGTCGTGCCTTTGGTAAAGAAAATCTAGAAGTTTACACCAAATTAGCTAGTTGGTTTCCCAATCGTGCTAAAGCGTTTTATAAAGAATTACAAGTCAAAAGGTTTGGTTTATTAATTGCCTGTACAATTAACCTTTTTGATGTATTCCCAAAAATTTTGGCTCTCTTCGGTCAAGCTCCGCCTGAATCTAAGGGTCGTTTTGATGATTTTTTAAAAACAATACATGAAACGGGAATGGATTTTCTTTTGAAAAATGCAGGCTTAGATCATTTTTTAGAAGCGCAATCGGAAGTCACTCTTTATTATCTTCTCGATCTATTAGCCGGTGAAATTGATGCAATTATAAAAGAGCCGCTCAAAGAGGAAACCGCCGAGGAAAAGCATTTAGCTGATGAGCTGACGAAAAATCAATTATTAGAAGCGATTGAGGCTTTTGATACCTCAAAAATGAGTGGGGATTTTGGTGTTTTGATGGATCGATTGCAGCCTGTTTATAATCTTTTGACCGATCAAGAAAGTCAAATGAAAGACTCTATGTCTAAAACGCTTAAAGAGTGGCAGAAATGGGTCAAAGAAGATGAAAATTATACTCATGCGGAAGACAATAGGAATAAAGTAATCCCTGATAATAAGAGTTTTTCTAAAGAAAAAGTGCCTGGTGGTTTTGATTTCGATTGATTATTATTAAACTGTATATTAATATACTATTTTTTTAATTAATGGTTTTTATGAATATACAGTTTAGTTATTTTATAAATAACATCTCCAATTTATTTACAATAAATAAAAGAATCAATCTGGTCGTATGTGCAGTGGCTGCAATCGCATTGGCTATTTTATATAAACCTGCAAGAGAGTTGATAGGCAAGGGGTTGTCCAACTGTTGGAAGCCTGTGGATGAAGCTGTTAAAAATGGCTACATCTCGGCAGTAGCAATGATTAATTTTGATCATAGTGAAAAAAAACTCACATTTGAAGAGTTGGTTGCTTCTTCTGAAGCATTCATGACCTCTTTTCCTACGAAAGATAATCTAATGAAAAATTTTGCAGTTGATGAAACCTTAAAAATGGAAGTTGTGGAACATGCCAAAGCGACTGCACCCCTACTCCCATCAAAAATCTGGAATCTCATCCCTAAATTCATTGCTTTTAAACAAAAATATGGAAGTTCGATAGAAAAAAAGATCTATGAAAAAATGAGTCCTAGTCAATTTGTCGATCGCTTAATTAAAAAAAGGCCTTTATCATTTTTCACTCATGTTGATCAATACCTTCTTCGCAATAAAGAAGAGGGTTACTCGGGATTTGAAGATATTGGCACAGAATGTGAAAATGAAGGGCTCAGTCTAAGAGATTATCAATCCTATTCCGAGATGGCCTTTTCCTCTTTTCTTTCCGTATTTGTCCCTACGCACTTTATCAATAAGGGCGATCGGTTTAATTATGGCTGGCCGGGAGACAAAGAAGAGTTTGAGGAAAAAGGGATTTATGTGGGGATGGTTGGAGCGCGTTTTGAAAAGCCCGGTCTAATGGAATGGAGACATCTATTTGTCACTTCAGAACAAAACCAAGCGACCAATGGGTATGGAAAAAAAGCGGATACTCGGGATCCAAAAACGTTTGAATTAGCGATTTGGGGGGAAATATATGATAATAAAGTTGGAGATCGTTTCGGTTTTAATGATTATGAAGAAGTTGTAAATGATACGTCCGGTCGGTTTTTACAGGTTGGAAAAGAGGCCTTTTTAGATTTAGAAGTCTATAGAAAGAGAATGTCTTTAATTGTGGAAAGTTTTCTCATAGAAGCAGATGAAAGGGCCAAAATACAAGGGAAAAAAGGTTATTTACATGTGGTGGGTTTAGGGCTTGGGGTCTGGAAAGTTCATCCTTACCAAACGTATATTTTAGTGGACGTCTATGCCGATTTGATCAAAAAACTTCCATTGAATCATATTTCAGATATTAATTTTAGTTGGTTTGAGGGCGTTAAAAATTGTGGAAAAGCCGGGGATCAAGACTTTCTTAATTCCTATGACAATCCGATCAAAATTCATTTTTCAAAACGAAACCCTTCAGAAAAATTAATCGAGCAAGATGCCGGCAAACTGCTGATTGCTCAATATGCATGGGATGCGAATGCCTACCCGGGAAATGAATATTGGTTGCACAAGTTAGCAGACTCGGGCGACCCTGCAGCCGCCTGTTCATCCATGATTCCCGAGCTGCAAAATCCCGAGATCAATCCTTTTATTTCTGCGAAACATTTAATTGTGAGGTAGGTATTCCGAAAGAACAGGATGGGGTGCCGCTTGCCATCATGCCCATCCTGTTCTTTTTAAGTCATTAAACCTAAGGATGCCTACTTGAGGTCTGATTGTTCTGAGCTGTGTTTTGAGTAATCATTGGGGAATCAATTTCAACTTCCCCAGTTTCAGGGTTGATTGTCCCTAATTTAAAAATAACAATCCCATTAGTAATGAGAATTTGATCTTGTCTAACATGAGAGAATGTTGCAAACACTCGATTCTGCCTCATCAAAAAATAATTGGAAGGAATGCGGCTAAAAACATTTATATTTGTCAAAATCCCTACTTTGTTTGCTATTTTAACCAGATTTCCCGTCCCAATAGCACCAAAAATTTGAAATTGATTTCCATTCAGATGGTTGGCCGGGTGAATTCTCAATCCGAGTTCCAAAAATTCCATGGGTGAAGTTTGATTAATATTCATATAAAACCTTGTTTAGTTAATAGATCCCATGTATATCGAAACAATTTCAAAATTTGGCTTTTGAGCGCGCCAAAGCCCCGGGGTTGAGAGATCGCAAGAGGCATAGTATTAAATCAATACAATGCCTCTTGCGATCT
>JANWJE010000100.1 GCA_025451995.1 Parachlamydiaceae bacterium
AGATCGCAAGAGGCATAGTATTAAATCAATACAATGCCTCTTGCGATCTCTCAACCCCGGGGCTTTGAAGCAGCCCAAAATTCCAAGATTCAGCTGGAAGCAGTATATCTAATTGAGGACAAGTAAGACGTTGGCTTATGTAAGAGAAAGATGAATAAGACACGAGTCTTCAGCTTTTGCAATTACCTCCCCAGGTCCCTGTTTACCATGGGTTTATTCAAATGAATTCCAAGCAAAAAGATCATGCTAAAATAAGCCGCCATCCAGAGCGATTGAATCGGGGGAATGCGCAATATGAAATCCATTTCCGGAGGGGTCTGATAAGCGAGCTGTAATAAATAGAAAGTGATCCAATTATTAATCATATGAATTGTATTTCCTAAAAGAGGTATAAAAGAAAAAATGCCTCCTAGAAGCAACAGGCAAAGCGAACCAGAAGCAAAGAAGGGAAAGAAAAAATTATATAAAAGACTCATCCAAGAAAATTGATGGAAATAATAGAGAGAAAAGGGGAGGGCGATGATATTGACAGCTAAAGTGAGGGACAATCCTTGCCTAAAAAATACTAATATACAATAGGCATATTGATTCAAAGCATTCATTTTAATCACTTCACTGAGAGTCCTTTTTGGGAAAAGAAACTGTGAGAAAATTTCAGCCGGCTGAAAAAAAAGCAAAATGGCAGCAGTGATGGCAAAGCTAAATTGAAATCCAAGGCCTTGTGTGAGCAGGGGGTCGTAACTTGCGATTAAAAGGATGCTCAAGCCAAGCGCATTGAGTGAGGAGCCTTCTTTTTCAAAAAATGAGCTCGCTAAGAGGATTAAACACATGATCCATGCTCTTAAAATAGAAGGTTGAGGACCTAAAAAATAACAATAGGCTGTTAAAGAGACAATCAATAGGATGACTCTGAGCTTCAGCCGGAAAAAAAATCGAAAGAACAGGCTTAAAAAGGCTGCGATTAAAGCGAAATGAAACCCTGAAATCGCTAAAAGATGTTGCAAGCCAAAACGGCCGAGCTGTTCTTTCATCCAATAGTCATCAAAATCGCCCGTTAGCAATCCTGCAAGAAAAGAGCCGCTGATACGATGGATATATTTAGATTTGATCCATTGGGACACCTTTTTTTTCCAATGAAATCTGTCTTCTGCCCGGCTCTCTGTATTTGGTATCTGCTCCCATTGAGTTTTAGTTGAGACCTTAAAAAAATAATGCCCATTTTTTTTCTTTAACGTACCCCTGACCCAATAATTACAAGTGGCTTTGGGCCTATTTTCATTCGACTTAAAAATGATGAGACAGGGGACGTTTCTAGCGATAGAAACTGAGGATTGATTGGGTATAAAATCTTCAATTTCAGATCGATAGACCCATTGCTTTCCAAAGGGGCTTGGTTGCAAGCTGATATTTTTAATTTGAATAGATGCAATTCCTGGGATTCCCTCTTCAGGAAGTGAAGGAAAAGTATAGAGTAATGAAATAGATGCAAAAGCTGTCAGAAAAGTGATAAAACCTAATAAAAAAAGATCCATCCGCTTAAAAGCAATAGGAAGCCAAAGAAAAAAACAAGGGATAATGGTTGTTGACCATCCATAAAATTGGCAATAAATCCCCAATAAAAAAGAAAGCCCATAATAAAGTCCCGGGTAATAAAGCCAAAAAAGAGAAAGGGTATTCATTCTTCTAAAACCATCATAAAAGCAAAGGTTTGCCTCGCAGAAAAATCAACGATGTTAACGATATAATGATATAAGGATAAGATTTTAAAGCCTTCCTGATTTGAGCAACGCTCAAAACAGGAAAGTTTCTCGATCGCGTGTGTTGGTCCCCTTTGAAAAAAGCAAGCAAGCGGAATCAAGGAGTATATTTAATGCTTTTTTCAAAGGGGACCAACACACGCGATCGATGGCGTTTTGTCACATCCTCTTTTGTTCAATCTTTATATCGTTATATCATTCCATCGTTAATTTTTGCCTTGAAGTCGAATTTTCTGAATTAGGAAAAATTTTCAATCACGAGAGGTATACGCATTAAGCATAATTCAAAGGGGTGTTTCTTTTTTGAAACTCTGTATAACTTGCTTAAAATTAACGCTGTCTTTGTCTTTTGTATTATCCTGCCTATCCTGCCCATCCTGTTATTATTGTTATGGGTAATAGAATGCGCACGCGGGCACATCATTTAGGTTATGTAAGATGTCTATTGTCGCTAATTTTTTTTTAATTTACTATAGCTTAAAAACGCGAGGTTTGGATAAGTCTGGCTCGCATTTAAAAAAAGAGAAATTTTTTATGGATTCTCACGCCATAGAATATTATAGCCCTTATTCTAATCCTGAATCTGTTGGCCATTTCCATCAAGTGATTTCATTGCATGAAAATACACATTTTGACTGGATGGAAGTGAAAAACATGGTGCCAAAAATGTGTAAGGGATGGTATGAGCTGGCTCGTTTACCGATCAAAGATCGCATTGAATTCATTCGCGATTTTTGGCTCTCGAAACTTCCATATCTTCCTCATATCAACGATTTTTTAACTAAATTTTTTTCAAGCCTCGATGATATCGGTGTCTTTATTACTCAGCAAAAATATGAGGATCCCTTTAATGCCCATCTCGTCTATAGTTTATCTAATAATAATGGCTTTTTTCATGGGAGCATCCCTGCGAGTGAATCAGAAATTGTTGCAATGCAAAAGGAATTCCAAAATATTATTTTTCCAACAGATTATTTAAGTTTTTTGCAAATCCACAATAGCTTTTCAAAGCAGACTGATACAGGTCTATTCGCTTCCTATCATATGAAATCTCGATACCTCGAATTCCAAAAGTTAATCGAAAAGGAATCGATGAGTACGATCAAGGGTGAGATTGTAAATCCGGCTTCTTTGATCCCTTTTTATGAGTCTTATGGGATGCCGGTTTTTCAATGCTTTTGGAGTGATTGGTATCCGGATTTAGAAATGGGAAATGTTTATTTTTCATCTGAAAGTAAAAAAATTTCGATTTGCGAAAATATCGAAGAATGTGCAGAAACCTTATCCTTTCAAAATTTTGTTGACTGGTTGATGTTTTACATGGAAAAAATAGATTAACACACATTGAAACATGTACTTAGTCAACGATTTATATGAAAGGCATGGAAAACGATTGGGTTTAGAATTATCCATTGGCAAAGCGGGGATGAATCGTAGAATTCATGTTCCAGAAGTGCAGCGGCCAGGTTTAAGCCTATCAGGTTATCTAAAAAATCATGCGGCCAAAAGAATTTTAATTTTCGGAAAAGTGGAGATTAAATATTTAAGAGATCTTGAACCTGAAGTGAGAATTTCCCGTCTAGAAGCAATAGTGACTGAAAATACCCCGGCCATCATTATCACTAGACGTTTTCGACCTCCGAAAGAATTGAGGGCACTTGCAGAAAAAAAATCGATCGCCTTATTTCGTACGCATTTGACGACAATGAATTTATTGAGCAAACTGACTTTTTTATTAACAGAGGATTTTGCTCTAACAACAAGCTGTCATGGAACTTTAGTAGAAGTCTTTGGCGTGGGAGTTTTGATTCAGGGAGATTCTTCAGTGGGTAAAAGCGAAGCGGCTTTAGGCTTAATTGAGAGAGGGCATCGCCTGATTTCAGATGATATCGTCAAAGTGAAAAAAAAAGAGGGGGGCTATCTTGAAGGTTCAGGAGCTGCTCTGACCAGACATCACATGGAAATAAGAGGAATTGGAATCATCAATGTCGCTTATCTTTACGGCGCAGTTTGCGTGAGAAATGAAAAAAGTATTGACCTCGTTGTTCGTTTGGAAGCGTGGCGTGAAGATCAATTTTACGATCGAATGGGATTAGAAGAAAATTATATGTCACTGCTTGAAACGAAGCTCCCTTATCATATTCTTCCAGTTAAACCCGGGCGCGATGTTGTTCTTTTACTAGAGACGATAGCACTTAATCACAGACTTAAAGATATGGGCTATAATTCTGCTCAAGAATTTAATGCCAAAGTATTAGATTTAACTATGACAAAGAAACGAAAGAAAAAAGCATCACCTTAGAACCTGTTCAGAATCTAAGGTTCTGTCGATTTTCGGGTTCTTTTGAGCCGCTTTTCGATTAAAATTTAAGGAGTTATATACTCATGCGATATTACCCCTTAAATTTTAATCGAAAATCGGCCAAAATAATCCCGAAAAGCGACGAACCCTTAGATTTTGAATAGGTTCTTATGATCAATGAAAAAATTATTTGCAAAGTTCAAGTAAAAAATAGATTGGGTTTACACACAAGACCCGCAACAACGATTGTCAAATTGCTTCAAAACTGCAAAAGCAACGTTTTTTTTATTCATAAAAAAGAGCGAGTGAATGCAAAAAGTATTTTAAGTTTATTGATGTTAGCTGCAAAAAAAAATTCCAAAATTACAATTGAAGTAGATGGAGAAGATGCAAATTCAACCATGGGCAAGCTAGTTGAAGCTTTTGAAAACCACTTTGGAGAATAGACCTGATGCAGCTTGTTCAAGAACTGATCATAAAAGGTCGCTCAATTTGTAGAGGAATTGCTATTGGCAAACCTTTTTTTATAAATCGAAGGGATTTTACTATCTTTGAAACACGCATCCCCATGGCAAGGATGCAGTCTGAAATCGAGCGTTATCGAGATGCCTTAACCCATAGCAAACAAGACATCAAACGACTGCAAAAGCAATTAGAAATGGAGTCGGCAACTGATGGAATTCTCATTTTAGAAGCGCAATTAGAAATGCTCCAAGATCCTTTGCTTACATTGGAAATTGAAAAAGAAATAAAGAAAAATAAAAAAAATGTTGAATTTGTTTTTCAACAAGCGCTCATCAAATTTCAAGAGCGTTTTAAGGCAATGAATGACCCTTTTTTTGCTGATCGCTTTCAAGATTTGCAGGATTTGTCGAGAAGGATTTTGGGTTATCTCAATGAGACTGGCAATTTTTCATTAAATGAAATCCCCCCTAATTCCATTGTCTGTTCAACTGAACTTACCGCTTCTGACACTGCAAGTGCACAAGCTTATTGTGTCAGTGCTTTTATCACACAAATGGGCGGCGCTACCACTCATGCTGCAATTGTTGCTAAATCAAAAGGGATTCCTTTTGTGACACAAATCAATTTAGATGTGCTAAAAGAGCAGCCCATTCATCAGCTCATCGTCGATGGTAGAACAGGAAAAGTGATCATTAATCCAAGTGAAGAAACTGTGATAGAATATGAACATCTCAAAGACAGAATGCAACAGCAATTTAAGCAATTAAAACAAGTCACTAATTTGGCTGCAGAAACATATGATGGTTTTACCCTTCGTTTATATGCTAATTTGGATGGTGTTCATGAAACAGAACTCATTAAAGAGCTTGGAGGCCAAGGGATAGGCTTATTTCGCTCAGAATATATTTTTCTTCCTGGAAATGAAATTCCGTCTGAAGAAGAGCAATATAAAATTTATCTTTCCCTTATAAAGGGGATGCAAAATATGCCTGTCATCATCCGAACGTTTGATTTTGGCGGAGATAAGCCTTTATTAAATGCGGCTATTCAGAACGGAAACCCTTTATTTTTAAATTACCGAGCGACACGCTTTTTACTGAAAGAACCAACCCTTTTTAAAGCGCAATTAAGAGCTATTTTGCGCGCGAGCATCAATCAAAATGTCAGCATTTTGTTTCCAATGATTTCAAATCTTTTCGAATTAAGAGAAGCTAAGAGAATTTTGAAAGAAGCTAGAGAGGAATTAAATCTTTTTCACCCCCTCCCCATCGGTTGCATGGTAGAGGTTCCATCTGCTGCTATGATGATCGACCATGTGGCAAAAGAATGCGATTTTCTTTCAATTGGGACAAATGACTTAGTTCAATATGCTTTAGCTATTGACAGAAGTGAACAATTAATGCATGAGTTTTACGAACCGACTGATCCAAGCATTATTAGACTCATCAAACTGATCACAAGCGAAGCTGATAAGGCTCGAATTCCCGTTTCAGTCTGTGGTGAAATCGCTTCAGATCCTCGCTTTACCGCCATTCTTTTAGGTTTAGGGATCCAAAAACTTTCCGTCGCACCGCGCTATTTGCCCATTATAAAAAATGCCATTCGAAAAACAAGCATTGTCAACGCTGTTCAGCTGGCAGAAAAGGCACTTGTCATGACGACAGCAAATGAAATACTTGATCTGATAACATCCGATTATCGGAAAAACTTTCCGGAAGATTTATTCTTTAATTCTCAAAAATAGACTTAACCCAAGTTCAGTGATGTAGTGGCGAATCCTGAATGCATCTCGCAGCGGCTTATCAAGTTGTAGTGGCGAATCCGACTTGTCAAAGTCTGCATTCGCCACTACAACTTGATCATCCACAGCGATTTGCATCCATTATCCACCACTCCATTCACTGAACTTGGGTTAAGAAAGAAGTCTCTTGAAAAGTTTGTTTTCAAAATTTCCTGAAAAGATTACATTGCACCTCTACAGATAAAAAGGGTGTAAATATGCGTTTGAAACTCATAGTAGCTCTATATTTCTTTTGCATTCTAAAGATTGATTGTTCTCCCATAAAAGATTTATCAGGCCATATTATTGATGAGAGTCAGTTCAAAAACCAGAAATTAATCAAAGTTTTTTCAACGGGCGATGAGGGTTTCAAAATTGCTGAAAATTATACAGGCATTGCTCAAAGCTATTTTTACGCCATTAGCCCGTCCAATAAAAGTCAAACTGCGGAAGTTTACAACAAAAATATTGCTTCTGAAGTACTTTTGATTAAAAATGAAATTCAATCATTGTCTAAAGATACCCATGAATCAGCAAAGTTTATATCGAAAACTCTTACGCAATTAACAGAATCTGTTAACCAATTGATTATTGATTCGTCAATGAATGCTTCTAAAACAGTGCTTCATAGGGATAATATACAAATCCAAAACATCGTCTCTTTTTTTAAGGAACAATTTCCACATACCCTTGGAGATAACCACAAGAAAAATGTATGCAAAGTTGTTACTTTGGCAAACAAATCCCTTCAAGCATTTGCAGATAATATTGAACTCTATACACAGGAAATTAATGCATTGGTATTTGGATCATCTTCAGGAAATCGAAAGCTTGTCTCAACACAAACCGACCTGGTAAAAAATTTAAGAAAATTTGTCGTTGCTTCTTCTTTAGCAGCTTATTTATCTACAAATGAGGGTTAAATACAGATGAAAAAAAACTGGATAATCACACTTTTCTCTTTGTTTATGATTATTTGTACTACAACTTTGCAATGTAAAACTATTGCGATTAGCCCCACTATTCCTGGTCAACCGCTAATTTTTCATGTCCAGAAACCCACTCTTTCGCCTATTGAAAAGAAGATTTTAGCGAGGTTATCCTCGCACCAAGTTAATCAACTAACAAAGTTATCCGTATTGAGTCAGGAAATGTCTCAGGAATTAGTTGGTTTTATTGGGGACATATTTTTACCTTTATCGGGAGAACAACAACAAAATATTACATCACTCTACTTGTTTGATATCAATGATGACATCCAAAAAATTAAAAAAGTTTTTCTTTCTTCAAGCGGTAATGAATCAATCAGCTCCTTACTTGAACAAACATTGACACATTTGGTAGAGATTACCAACCAAATGTTGACGAATACTGCAATCAACTCCAACAGTTCTTTATTTCAAGCGAACTATAATCAAATGCAGGATGAAGTCATTAACCCATTTAATGCGGCTTTGACATCAATTATTAAAGATTCTGAAAAAGAAACCTATTTCAAAGCTGAATCTAGAAGCGCTTTAGAAGGACTGGTAAGTTGCATTGCTTTATGTATTTCAAATACAAATAATGTTGTAAATGGAGATAATCCTGGAAGCAAAAGTTTAGTTTTAGTCCGCCAACAAATTGAAAAAAAATTAGTGGATTTGGTTGAATCTACTTTTTTCTTGGAAGTTTTAACGTCAAAATAATGAGTTTCTAATGAAAAAGACAATTTTTTGTTTTATAATTATGCACTATATTTCTTTAGGATCATTCACGTTTCTTTCTGCAGCTGATCCGAATTATCCCTTTCCGACACATAATACTTATTTTGCAGGAACCATTAAGCCAATCAATGTTACACAAACTCAAATGGATCAAGTGGTTGAGGATTTGTATGACCAGTGGAAGCAAGCTTATTTATTTAGCCCCCCAGGCATTCCTAATCAATTATATGTATCTTACAATCAGGATCAAAATTCCAAACCTAAAAATGCGGTGAGTGTATCTGAAGGACATGGTTATGGAATGATGATTTGCGCATTTATGGCTGGACATGATCCGCAAGCCCAGACGATTTTCGATAATTTATTTAGATTCTATCAATCATTTCCAAGTGTAATCACCGCCCCTTTGATGGGATGGCAACAAGTTTTATTGAACAATGAAATTGTACCTAATCCGAAGGGTGGCGATGATTCGGCTACAGATGGGGATTTAGATATTGCCTTTGCCTTACTCCTTGCGGATAAGCAATGGGGAAGTTATAACGGGCCCGGTTCTATTGACTACTTGACCTACGCTAAACAAATGATGTCGGGCATTTTAGCCGGGGATGTCAACGAGGAGGTTTATTCTCTTAAGCTTGGTGATTGGGTTGAAAATGATGATGAAGAATATGGTAAAGCCACACGTCCTTCTGATTTTATGTTGAATCACTTAAGAAATTTTATGGCGGTATCTGGTGATCCATCTTGGGGTTTAGTGCTGGATAAAACATATGCAATCATTAACGAATTGTACAGCGACTTTAGCCCCCAAACGGGGCTGATGCCAGATTTTGCAGAATATATTGATGGGCAGTATGTTCCGGCAGGTCCTGACTTTTTGGAAAGCGGCGACGATTCTTCTTACAGTTGGAATGCTTGCCGAACACCTTGGCGTATTGGGACCGATTATATTCTGTCCGGTGATACGCGAGCTTTAAATCAATTAACCACATTAAATAATTGGATACGCGCCAAAACAAAAAATAACCCTGCTAAAATAAGATCGGGTTATGAGCTTGATGGCACTCCGCTTGTCACTTATGGAAATTTAGCTTTTTCAACTCCATTTGCAGTGAGCGCTATGATCAATGCCAATAATCAAAATTGGTTGAATAGCCTATGGAACCATACAACTGTTGACAGACCTACTAGCTCTGCCAACTATTTTGATAATACCTTGCGACTTCTCTGCCTCATTATGGTTTCGGGAAATTGGTGGACCCCCATCAATCTACCCTATTAAAGGGGTTTCTAAATCTTGAAAATTTTCATGTTAGCACTTCTGCAGGGCTTTGTTAGACTTCTTTCGAAACTCGCTTTGCTTGAGAAAAGGAAAGATTTTTGGATGGATTTATTGCCAAATTTTGAGAGCATATTGAGTTAAATATGGTCGAAAAATTTGGCAAGAAAGACGCCAAAAAGATCCATTTTATCAAGCAAATATAATTACGCAAGAGGTCTAATAACGCCTATCCAATACTCGCATTAGACAAGAGGGATTGAATTTTTTGTTAATTTCAATTACAATTGGTTTTTTATTTATTAATTTAATTATTTGTTATGAAATTTAAAATATTTATTACTATTTTATCGTGTTTTTCGTTATTTGTTTATTTGCAGTTTTTTCAAAAAACGGATCATCATGAATCCATCCCTGAAAAGGTCATTAAAGAGTATTTAAAGACAAATGAATTTCAGATTAAAGAATTAAAAGGGGGGCTTTCAGCGACCTTATTATACAAAGTTGATACAAAGACCGATTCTTACGTTCTGCGCATGCACCAATCGGAAATCCTCGGCGATCAAGATTCCCTTGAACTCTATGCCTTAATCGAAGGGGCAAAAGCGGGAATATCGCCAAAAGTCCTCTATGTTTCATCCGATAAAAGAGCTGTTTTGATGGAATATATCAATCAAAAAACGGTCTCGATTGAGCAAGCAACTCTTGATGAAAATATTGTAAAAATTGCAAATGCCATTAAAGTCGCCCATCAGATGAAAGGGCATAAGATCTCAGGTGAAACGTTGCTTTCTAAAGCGGAGCGCACCTATAAAAAAGTCATTCGAGATCAATTAGCCCCTGAAGCAGAAATCACCGAGGCATTACATCTTATTAAAGATTATAGCCAAGCCCTCTCTCTACATGAATATCCAAAAGTGCATAATCATGGAGATTTAAATCCACGCAACATTTTTATTTCAGATCGCGTGGTATTTATCGATTGGGCTGAAACGACATTGACTGATCCTTTTTCAGATTTAAGCTATCTAAGCTTAAACATGGACTATACCCCAAGCCAAGAAGAATTGCTGCTTATAACCTATCTCAATCGAGATCCTACACCAAAAGAATGGGAGCGATACGAACTTCAGAAAAAAATTCACCATGCTTTTTGGTCCCTGACTGATCTCTATTTGGCAGATGCCGAATTAAAAAAACATCCCGAACAAATCCTCGATAAAAACCATCCATTAGAAAATTGGCAAACCTATCGAAAGAACTTTGCCAATGGCTCTGAGCTCACAGCTCAATATTTTTATGATCGATCCCGCCTGAATTATCAGTTTGCTCTGTAATGAAGTTGTCCAATTTTACTCGGATAACTTCATAGACTTTTGTTATTTTCTTTTATTTCATATTAAATGAAAGGGGCCGTGAAAGTGAAAGGGGCCGGGCCCAACGATCTGCATAAATTGAAAGGTGAAAGGGCCCGGCCCCTTTCATTATGCAGATCGTTGGGCCCGGCCCCTTTCACTATTGGGCCCGGCCCCTTTCACTGTATGTTTATTAAACAAAACATGTTTGTAAAGAAATTTGTTTTTGTGTAGAATGTCCGATTTATGGCACAATAAGAGAAAGAGAATAGATGCGTTACACGATTATCACTACAGAGGAATATGACGATTGGATAGCGGGTGAGACAATGAAATCAAGGTTTCAGGTAGCTAAGCGATTAGAGAAAATTGAAACAGAAGGACACTTTGGGACTATTCGTGATGTTGATGAAGGCGTTTTCGAATTAAAGTGGGCTAATGGACGTAGAGTTTATTATGCATATATTCCAGAAACAAAAGTCCTTTTATTGCTTGGAGGGAACAAAAATGGTCAAAGTAAAGATATCACACAGGCGCAAAAAATCCTTAGGGAAAACATCGAAAATGAAGCTTAAGAAAAACGCAAAGGTTAAGGAATATAGCCCTACTCAAGAGTTACTCGACGAAACATTTATTGCAAAAGCTGTTTGGGAATGTCTAAAAAATAACGATCCTGAAGGAGTGATTGAAATCATTGAAACACATTTAGAGATAGTCAACAAGGTAAAGGCCACTCAAAAAAATGAACTATCTCGTTCAACGATGTATCATGCATTGAAAGGGAAAAATCCAACAATAAAAACACTTGCAAAAATGGTTAATTGTTTTAGCAATTCGGAAGACATTCATGAAGACTGTTGCACCGCTCACTAATACTGAAATGAAAGGGGCCGGGCCCAACGATCTGCATAAATTATATTGTAATTTTTTTTAAGCCATGCATTTTGATTCTGAATCATTTCATCTAATTAAATTATGCAGATCGTTGGGCCCGGCCCCTTTCATTTTATGCAGATCGTTGGGCCCGGCCCCTTTCATTGGGCCCGGCCCCTTTCATTGGGCCCGGCCCCTTTCACCTTTCACGGCCCATTTCACGGCCTCTTTCACATGAAATCGATGATTATATCGATCCTCTACACTGAATTCATATTGAAAAAATATTGATTCAGATCAATGTTGAATGTTACTATTAATTTCAAGTATTAAAGAAGCATAAATGGATTTTTCACAAAAAGTAATATATCGTCTGCATGCAGTACGCAGAATGTTTCAAAGAAATATAGGTGAAGAAAATGTACGGTCCATTTTAGCAAATGGAAAGATTATAGAAGAATATTTAGATGATGAACCCTATCCAAGTTTTTTAATTCTAGGCTGGATTGACAAACGTCCTCTTCATATTGTTGCTGCAAAAAATAAAAAAGATGAAGAAACAATCATTATCACGGTTTATGAACCTCATCTTAGTGATTGGTTGCCAAATTTTCAAGAAAGGAAAAAATAATGAAATGCGTAATTTGCAAACAGGGGACAACTAGAAAAAGTTTTACCAATGTTGCTCTTGAACGTGAAGAAATGGTGTGTTTTATTAAACATGTTCCTGCTGAAATTTGCACAAATTGTGAAGAAGCATATTTAAATTCTGAAACAACAAAAATATTAATGGAGATTGCAGATCGAGCTTTTAAACAAGGAGTTCAAATTGAGGTCTGCCAATTTCGTGCAGCGTAATTCATATTTTTGTGAAAGGGGCTGAAAGGGGCCGGGCCCCTTTCATTGGGCCCGGCCCTTTTCATACGGCCTCTTTTATAAATATCGCGTTATTTTCGAATTGCTCGATACATTGATATACAGTTTTTTTGTAAATTTCAGGCAAAGAAGCCGCTAACTCTCTTGCCCGCACAAAATCACCTTCATCTATGGGTTTGCAACAAATTTCACAAAGATCTTTGTGCTGAATAGAAGAGTTTTCACTGTACATTAGAGCAAGATCTCGCGCCTCCTCTAATTTTCTGGATTTAGCGAGTAGATTGATAGTATCAGAGATATAGCAATTTCTTTTATCGCAATTGAGTATCTTCTCAACTTCTTGTATTTGTTTTCTTTCCATTAAAATTGCGAGTTCATAGGAAGTGACAATAAATCTGAGAGTTGTCTCATGATATGCACTCAAATCCAACTGTCGCAATTTTTCGATCAGCGAGAGTGCTCCTGCAAAATCTTCTTTTTTACTTCGATTTTCTATAGTATCATGAATGATTTTAAAGAGATCGGTTAGTAGATTCTTGTTTAGTCCTAATTCATCAAGTTTTTTAAAATTATTACCATTCAGACATTCTTTCACTCTAGCGAATAGAATTTTTTTTTCGAATGTGTTAAGGTTATTAATTCTAATGTCGTAGTTCCATTTATCAAACAATTTCAAGTTGTTTTTTTGCCATTCATCAGCTTCAGTGATATAGCCGGCTTCGAGCTGCATATCAAAAATAGCCTCAAGATATCTCAAATATCTATTTTGAAGATTTTTAGATTTTGGCTCAATTTTATTTTCTATTGAAGCACTGTATCTCTTTATAATCTCTATTCGAGCGCTTTCCCATCCGTTTTGCTTTACCTGAGGATGATTCATTACTATGCGAGCATTCTTTTTTCTAAATAATTTTACATGATGTTTAAAACGATGAGAGAGGTCCACCTTGTTTTTCATGGAAGAAACAAAAGTTTTTGCTTCTTTCCATAATCCTAGTTCAACCAGTCGATCGAGCTTGGCCCATGCTTTTTTGTGAGATATATGCTCTTCAGAAACTTGTTCACCGGTCCAGGTTGACTGACTGTTAATTCGAAGATCTGACACGAGAGCATCAGCTTGCTCAAAATCTCTTGCCTTAATGAAGGACTCCATTATTGAGTAATATGCATTCCACCTTAGCTCTTGATTAAGACAAGATACAAATAACATTCGCTGCCCAATTTTTGCGCATTCAACTACATTTTTTTTAAAGAAAGGGGGGCAATTGATTTGATCCAAGATAACTTTAGGGAGTGTTATCAATAGGTCTACAAAAGAGTCTTCACATGAAATAGAAGTTACTTTCCAGCGCAGAGCAGTTAAATATTTACTTTGCTCAGTATATCTACCATCATATTTTTTAAGTAAAAATTCAGTCGTAGAAACAAACTTAGAGAAAATCAAATTTTGTCCATACTTGGAACTTTGAGATAACCTTAAAACATCTTCTTCGGAAAGAAAAGGATTCAAAAAATATTCAAAAAATTTACCACCTGTATTATTTTCAAACCTATCTATGAATGTTTGATTATTGATCATAAAAATCCCAAAAGTGAATGAAATTTTACTTATACCGAAACAATTTCAAAATTTGGTTTTTGAGCTGCGCGAAAGCTCCCGCGGTTGAGCGATCGTAAAAGGCATAGTATAATGTCAATACAATGCCTCTTGCGATCTCTCAACCCCGGGGCTTTGAAGCAGCCCAAAAGTCCAAGATTCAGCTGGAAGCAGTATAGGTAGCTTATTAGGCTTTTGTTATTTTCTTTTATTTCATATTAAATTAATAATAAACTTTTTTCGAACAAATTTTTCGCCTTTGCTCGGAGTAGTAAGCCATCGCGTATGAGACGCAGAGGTGCTTTATGCAATTGTTTTTTTACCAAAAAAGCAATTGTTAGAATATTCAAATGGGAAGAAGAATGAATCAAGAGCAAGAGCGTTTAGATGAGCAATACAGCTCAAATGAATTGGTCCCTAAATGGCAAAAATGGGGGCCCTATGTCGCCGAAAGAGCTTGGGGGACTGTAAGAGAAGATTATAGCCATAATGGCGATTCTTGGTCCTATTTTCCCTCTATATTAGCCAATTCAAAAGTCTATCGCTGGGGTGAAGATGCAATTGCCGGATGGTGTGATCGGTATCAAGTCCTTGTTTTTGCTCCAGTTTTTTGGAATGGTTGTGACCCAATTTTGAAGGAACGGTTATGGGGCCTTAATTCCTCTGAAGGAAATCATGGTGAAGATGTCAAAGAATACTATTTTCATTTGGATGGAATTCCAAGCCATGCCTACATGAAATTTTTATATAAATATCCACAAAGGGAATTTCCTTATAGACAAATTGTCGAAGAAAATAAAAAAAGAGGCACTCATGAGAAAGAATACGAATTAGTCGATACAGGAATTTTTTCTGAAAATCGTTATTTTGATATTTTTATCGAGTATGCAAAACATTCAGCGGAAGATTTATGTATAAAAATTGAAGCATTTAACAGAGGGCCTGAAGAAGCACCCCTTCACATTATTCCGCATTTATGGTTCCGAAATAGTTGGGGATGGGGCGACCAACGTCTTCCAGAGCCGATCATTTATAAAAAAAACAACCATGGAATATGTTTAATTGCTGATGATTCTCAATTGCAATCCCCTAAAAACCTCATGTTTGATTACCATTTAGGGAAAAGATATTTGTATGGTCCTGCTGGAGGAAAGGCTCTTTTTACAGATAATGAAAATTATTTAACTCTAAGAAAAAAACATTTTAAAGAAGCTTTTCACCGCTATCTCGTTAATAAAGAAAATGTGATTAATCCCGATGAAACAGGGACAAAATCATGCATCGATTATTTTTTTAAAATCCCCCCTAAAAGCTCAGTCACTCTTTATCTTAGGTTATCGGATAAAAAGGTAGACGAGCCGCTTAATGAAATAGAAGCGATGATTTCTACACGAAAGAAAGAAGCGGATGAATTTTATGCCTCTATTCACCCTAAAGAATCTACTGATGATGAAAAACGCATACAAAGACAAGCGTTTGCAGGCATGTTGTGGAATAAACAAATTTATCTATTTGATGTCAATTTATGGTTGCGAGGAGACAATACCCATCAACATATTCCTCTTTCTCCTTTACGATTAAAGAATGTTCATTGGTGGCATATCAATTCAATGAGAATTATGCTTATGCCGGACAAATGGGAATATCCATGGTTTGCAGCATGGGATCTAGCATTTCATGCCTTAACTGTTGGTCTTGTGGATATAGAATTTGCGAAAGAGCAACTTTGGTTTCTTCTATTTGATCAATTTCAACATCCCAATGGTCAGATTCCAGCCTATGAATGGGATTTTTCCGATTTGAATCCACCTGTCCATGCGTATGCCGTTTGGCAATTATATTGCATGGAGAAAGAGCGTTTTGGAAGAGAAGACCGTTCTTTTCTTAAAAAATGTTTGGCAAAACTTTTAATGAATTTTACATGGTGGGTGAATCGAGTTGATAGTATGGGTCTAAATGTCTTTGAGGGAGGGTTTTTAGGTCTTGATAATATCGCAATCATTGACCGTTCCGAAAAGTTGCCGGGCAAGGCGAGAGTCCAGCAATCGGATGGCACCGGATGGATGGGAATGTACTGTCTAAACCTGATGAGAATTGCTTTGGAAATTGCCAAAGAAGATTCAAGTTATGAATCGATTGCAACAAAATTTTTTCAACATTTTATCTCTATTGCTTATGCAATGACAATCCGAGGAAATCATCATTATGAACTTTGGAATGAGGAGGAAGGTTTTTTTTATGATGTGTTATCTTATCCCGACAAAACCTTTAAGCAATTGACTATTCGTTCGCTCGTTGGAATTATCCCCCTTTTTGCAATAGAAGTTCTTACAGAAGAAGAGATCGATCGCTTCCCAACTTTTAAAAAAGATTTTGAATGGATTCTGCATCATCGCGATCATTTTGCAAATTCTTGTGTGGATGAAATTTTAGATAGTGATGGAAAAAAGAAATATCTATTAAGTTTTGTGAAAGGAAATCGGATGGAAAGGATCTTGCGATACATTTGGGATCCAAACGAATTTCGATCCGAATTTGGATTGCGGAGTTTATCAAAATATTATGAAAAACATCCTTATTATTTTGAAAATTGGAAATTGAATTATGAACCGGCCGAATCTTTAGTTAAGGTTAAAGGGGGAAATTCAAATTGGAGAGGGCCCATCTGGATGCCTACTGCATTTCTTTTAATTGAGACACTTTGGAAGTATTCATTTCATAAAAATTTAAAGATAAATATTCCTGGAGAAGAATCTGTGACCTTGGAGGAAATTGCAGACAACTTTGCAAAGAGTCTCGTTTCTCTTTTCGCTGAAAATCAAAAGGGATATCGACCCTTTTGGGGGGAGGATTTTCCCTATAAAGATGATCCTTATTGGAAAGATTTTCTGTTGTTTTATGAATATTTTCATGGTGATAACGGACGAGGTCTTGGCGCCTCTCATCAAACCGGTTGGACAGGGCTTATCGCAAATCTTATCGATAAGGTAAGACGCCGAACACCAAAGGAGTGAATGGAGTGGTCTTGTTTAATTTAGCTATTTTTTTTATCTTTTTTAATTTTCTGGTAGGTCTTCCTAGCTTTTTTTTTGGTTCTGAAGAAAACAAGCAATTACAAGCGCAAGATTTTCTTATAGCCGATCGCTATCGATTTTTTAAGGATAGTGATTTAGATCTTGGCTTATTTTATATGAATAATGTCGTGGAAAATCCAGTGGGCGGTCGAAGGAAAGGGATTGCTTATTGTGATTCCTATTGGTTAACTGTTAGTTATGATTTAGAAAATAAAATTGCTGTAAAAGGTTTATCGCTAAATGGATCAGCTTTCTATCGAGGCGGAGATAATTTAAGTAAAACAATTGGTAACCAATTTAATGTTAATCAAATTTATGGTGAAGAAACTATTCGTTTAGCGGAATTTTATTTTATGGTAAATGATCCACAAGGACATTATCAAATGAAGTTAGGGAGAATTTGTCCTGGAGATGATTTTGTATCTTCATCTTTCTATAATCCATTTATTAACAATTCTTTTAATGGCACTCCGGCTGGAATTAAATATAATTTCCCTTTTGTAAGTTTGCCTTGTAGTGTCTGGGGGAGTTACTTATCTATAAATCCAAAGCCAAATCTCATATGGCAAATGGGAATTTATACAACAAATACTAGAGTATTTAGCAATGACTATAATGGTTTGAATTTGACCTTTAAATCTCCGCAAGGTGATTTATTAATTTCTGAACTCATCTATTTAAATGATCCTGTCGCTGAAACAGGTCACTATAAGATCGGCGCTGCCTATTTAACGGGCAAAAAGCCTTCATTTACAGATGGACGCAAAAGAGGTAACTATACACTCTATTTTTTGGGCGATCAAATTCTTTATAGGTTAGAAAAAGACCGCAATCTCGCAACATTTTTTGGATTTTTTTATGCACCCGAACAAAATCTAAATACTTTTCCTTACTTCAGCTTACTTGGTTTTGCCTTTAAAGGGATTTTTCCCTCGAGACAGGAGGATGTCTTTTCTCTCGGTGGAACATATGCTGTTTATAGCAAAAAATTAAGAGAGGCAGAAAGAAAATCGGGAATTAAACCGCAATTTTTTGAAATTGACTTAGAGCTTAATTATCTCTTTCAAATTAGCGATTATTGTACTCTGACACCTTCCATTCAATACATTATTAATCCCAGCGGTTATGGGACAATTCCAAATGCTATGGTGTTAGGAATACAAACCTTCCTTAAATTTTAATCATATTGGAATTTTTCCAATTCAAAAGTTTTTGGTAAAATTCTTTTTCCATGACTATTATTTGAAAATGAATCATTAGACTGCTTTTTACAAATTGGCTTTCGTGCAAGTGTTTTGACAATAATCGCCATAGGGGCGGGGAATCGAAGCGCAAACATCCCGGCATTTTTTTTCTATTCTATGCTTAAGATGCTCGCGTCTTCGAATCCTTCTTCTTGCGGCAGGCTTCAACCCACCGAATAGCATAGACAATTCGTGAGCTGACAATTTCCTCATGAGCTTAACCAAAGAGACCCGACAGTCCGCCTAAATTTTGGGGAGATTTATCTTTTAATTTCTTTTGCGCATCGCTATATGCACTTTTGATGAGTAGTTCAAGCCCTTCCACATCTTCTTTATCTACACAATCGGGATGTATTTTAATCGCTTTCATCTCTCCATCGCCTGTCAATGTGATGGTGACAAGTCCATTTCCAGCCGAACCTGTCACTTCCATATTGCTCATTTGAGTTTGGAGTTGACTAAACTGTTCTTGCATTAATTTGGCTTCTTTTTTCTTTCTAGCAAATCCGGATCCCATAAAATGTTCCTTAGTTCTTTTGTAATTTTCCTTCTAATTCAACTGCTGCAAAATGCATCAAGGTATCGTAGGCATGCACCGGCCTTAAGGTCTCTTTTTGGATTGGGGAGGGTTGAGGGGTTGGAAGTGGAGGTTGCTCCTTTTTAGCCTTGCCTAAATCGGCAAAAGAGGGAGTTGGATCTATTGTAGTAAATGTTGGCTGTGCTGGTCCGGTTCCCTCTAAATTTTTATGAATGAGGAAAGAGGTGTCTTTCCTTCCGCTTTCTTTTTCTAGATCCCCCTGTTCAATTCTCTTCGGAGATTCATTCAAATTTTTAGCCGTAGGCGATGTTAGCGGAGGGGATTGTTTCGCTGTTTGAATGGCGGGTAATTTAATCGATTGCTTGGGTTGTTCTTTAGCTTGTTGCGAAGGGGGGGCTTCTTCTTTATCTTTGATCCTGTTTTCAAGTATGCTTAAGTGATGTACTAATTGATCGATCGATAAACGGAAATGACTGCGCATCACATGCATGAGTGTCACTTCTAAACACACTTTGCCAAAAGCTGACGATTTGATTTTATTTTGTGCCTCTAAGAGATATTCTATTAAATCTAAACATTGTTCTTTGGAATAAAGCGCTGCTGTTTCGTGGTATTTTTTTCTTTCATTATCGGTGAGATGAGCCGATGGATGACTCGAAACTTTTATCAATAAAATTTGTCTAAGATGATCGATCAATCCTTCTATAAAAAAAGTTAAATCTTTTCCTTCTGAAAAAATTCGATCCACAATTTCGAAGGCTGTAACTAAGCGCCCTTCTTTTCCCGCTCGATCGATTTCAAAATAAATTTCGCGAGGCATTAGACCTAAAATAGCTGTCACCGTTTCTTCGGTGATTTTTCCCTCTTCAAAAGCTAAAATTTGATCGAATAGAGATTCTGCATCGCGCAGGCCTCCCTCAGCACGCTGTGCTAAAAGGCGTAAGGCTCCTTCCTCAACATCGACCTGAAGTCTGCTTGCAATATGTTGTAATTTTTTGACAATTAAAGGTTGTGAGATGCGGTTTAAATTAAATCGTTGGCATCTTGATAAAATCGTTGCTGGAACTTTATGAGGTTCTGTTGTGGCAAATAAAAATTTTACTTTGGACGGAGGCTCTTCCAATGTTTTGAGCAAGGCATTGAACGCCTCTTTCGTCAACATATGGACCTCGTCGATGATATAGACTTTATAATTGCCAGAGACTGCGTATCCGACATTATCGTTAATTTGCCGGATGTCCTCAATCCCTCGATGCGAGGCTCCATCGATTTCTAAAATATTTAATGATGCTCCGGCCATGACTTCAAGGCAAGACGTGCACTGATTGCAAGGCTCGTAATCTACAGGTTGCTCGCAATTGATCGCTTTTGCGAGAAGGCGAGCCAGTGTGGTTTTTCCAGTACCACGAGAGCCGCAAAATAAATAAGCTTGAGCCAACCGCTTTGATTTAATGGCATTTTTTAAAGTGGTAACAATAGCTTCTTGGCCCATGACATCTTTGAAAGTCTGCGGGCGAAATTTTCTAGCAATAACTTGATATTCGGCCATAGATCATACACATTTAGAAGAAAGATACCCACGTGCCCGTTGCCCGTGCCCCTGCCCGTGCCCGAAAAGGGAGCCTCTAGCGCAGAGAATGAAGCAATTTTATCTCCATTAATGAATTTATGCAAGAATCGTGATTGTGACAAATCAATAAAAATTTTATACAGAAATCAATACACATAGGAGCAAATATGAGTTTGAAAGGAAAGGTGGCGATTGTTACTGGGGGCAATAGCGGTATAGGTGCCAGCATTGTGCTCGAATTAGCGAAGCAAGGGGCTTCTATTGTTATCGATTATGTCACTCATCCGGAAAGCACTGAACAATTGGAAAAACAGGTGCATGCTCTTGGAGACCGGGTCATTGGGGTCGATGCTGATGTGAGCAAAATATCCGATTGGCAAATGCTTATCGACGAAACGGTTAAAAGCTTTGGGCAGGTCGATATTCTAGTCAATAACGCAGGCATTGAGACCCGCAGTTCAATACTTGATACGACTGAGTCTCAATATGATAAAGTTCTCACTATCAATTTAAAAAGCGCTTTTTTCGGGACCCAGCTAGCGGCAAAGCAAATGATCAAGCAAGGCAATGGCGGGCGAATAATCAATATTACTTCTGTCCATGAAGATTGGCCAATGCCCGGAAACATCCCCTACTGTTTATCGAAAGGGGGGATGAGAATGCTGACGCGGACCGCAGGACTTGAACTGGCAAAATATGGAATTTTAGTGGTTGGAGTGGGACCCGGGGCAGTAGCCACTCCCATTAATTTATCGACCATGAAAGATCCAAAGTTAATGCAAGAGTTGGATGCTGCGATCCCCTTAGGGAGAATGGCTAAGCCAGAGGAAATTGCAGCTGTCGTCGCATTTTTAAGTGGCGACGGAGCAAGTTATATGACAGCGACCACCATTTTTGTCGATGGCGGCATCATGCATCAAAGCCCTGGATTATAGGAAGATATGTCAAAAAAACATGTCTTAATTGTTGGGGGAGGGTTTGCTGGACTTTCTTGTGCAAATCATTTAATTAAGTCCTCAGGGGGACGCTCTGAAGTTCATATAACACTCATCGATAAAAACAACTTCAATGAATTTAAACCGTTGTTATATCAAGTGGCAACAGCAGCATTATCCATCCAAAATGTGGTGTCGACCCTGCGGCAACAATTTTTGGGTAAATCGAATGTAGATATTAAAATGGCTGAAGTGACAACGATTGATCCCCATCGCTTGACTGTTTCGACTAAACAGGGACAATCTTACACCTGTGATTTTTTGGTATTAGCAGCCGGCGCTGTCGTTAATTATTTTAATGTTGAAGGGGCAAAGGAATTTTCATTCCCTTTGTATAACATCTTTGATGCCGATCGACTCCGTTCTAGAGTCATTTCTATGTTTGAAAATGCAGATAGAGATCGGTCGCTTATTCAAAAAGGGATTTTAAATTTTGTAGTTGTGGGCGGTGGGGCGACTGGAACCGAGATCGCTGGGGCTTTAGCCGATCTTTTTTATGAGGCTATGCCCAGTGAATTTTCCGACCTAGTGACAAAGCAAGCAAAAATTTATTTAGTCGATGGAGCGGAAAATCTTTTGAATGGGTTTACCAAAGAATCTCAAGAATATGCTTTTAGAGTGTTAACTGACCGTGGAGTCATGATTAAGTTGGGCTCTCTAGCAAAATCCATCTCTAAGGATGTTCTTTTGCTTTCAACCGGTGAAACAATCATTTCAAAAACAGTCATTTGGGCTGGAGGCCTTCAAGCGGCGCCATTAGCAGCTCATTGCCAGTTGAGCGTTGGGCATGGGGGGCGAATTGATGTGCAGCCCAATCTATCCGTTTCTGGTTTTCCTGCCATTTATGCATTAGGCGATTTAGCAAATATTAAAGATGGAGAGGGGAAGTTTTTGCCGCAACTAGCATCTGTTGCCGCGC
Source organism: Parachlamydiaceae bacterium (assembly GCA_025451995.1). Lineage (GTDB taxonomy): Bacteria > Chlamydiota > Chlamydiia > Chlamydiales > Parachlamydiaceae > JANWJE01. Next base: position 22,334 of record JANWJE010000100.1, read on the forward strand.
AAAGCGGGGTATGGGCTGCCAAAAATATTTTAGCGGATATCGAAGGGAGAGAGAAAACACCTTTTCATTATCGAGATAAAGGGATCATGGCAATGGTTGGAAAAAATGCGGCAGTGTTAGAACTTGGAAAGAAAAGGCGCAAAATGCATGGATTCATCGCATTTATCGCCTGGCTCCTCGTGCATGCTGCATTGCTTCCTAATTTGAGTCAAAAAATCCTAGCTCTTTTTTATTGGTCGTGGAATTATTTGAGATCTCTTAATATTTTGCAGGTCATCTACCACCCCGAAGAAGCTGAAAATTAGACTCTATGATTGAAATTTTAGTTTTTGTTTTATCTCTTTTGCTAGTTTTTTTTATTATTTTTTTTGTTTTTTATCGCATTCTTTCAAAAGAATCGCAAAAGCGAGCAATTGCTGAAGAAAAAGCATCGCGCCTTCCTCCTTTGGAAGCGCAATTGCAATCAGCTTTACAGACAATTGATACTTTGAGGCAAGAGCAAGCATGCAACAAAAGTCAATTGGCAGAAAAAGAGATGGAGCTTAAACAACACATTCAATTTAACGATGAAAAACTCGCATTGCTCCAGAATGCACAAACGCGATTATCGGATACTTTTAAATCGCTATCGAGCGAGGCGCTCCATCAAAATATTCACTCTTTTTTAGAGCTTGCCACTGCTCGATTTGAAAAAATTCAGGATCATGCAAAACAAGATTTAACTTTAAGGCAGCAAGCGATTGACCATTTAGTGAAACCCATTCAAACCTGCCTGCAAACGGTGGATCAAAAAATAGCCGAGTTAGAAAAGTCTAGAATTAACGCTTATTCAACTTTGACCGAACAGGTCAGTGCTTTAGCCAAAGGCCAGACGCAACTACAAGCCGAGACTGCCAATCTCGTCAAAGCCCTTCGTATGCCACACGTACGCGGACGTTGGGGCGAAATCCAGCTTAAACGGGTGGTTGAAATGGCTGGGATGGTTGAACATTGCGATTTTGTGCAACAAGATTCGATGACTGTCGATGATCGCCGTTTAAGGCCCGATCTAATTATCAAATTGCCCAATACAAAACAGGTCATTGTCGATGCAAAAGCTCCTTTGCAAGCCTATTTGGATGCTTTGGAAACGCACGATGAACAGACAAAATTAGCAAAACTCAAAGAACATGCCCGGCAAATCCGCTCTCACATTGCCCAATTGGCAGCAAAATCTTATTGGGATCAATTTCAACCCACACCAGAATTTGTCGTTTTATTTTTACCTGGAGAAACGTTTTTTAGCGCAGCCTTAGAACAAGATCCAGAACTCATCGAATGGGGGGTGGATCAAAAGGTCATTTTATCCACGCCGACGACGCTGATCGCACTTCTTAAAGCGGTCGCCTATGGATGGAGGCAGGAATCGCTTGCACAAAATGCTCAAAAAATTAGCGAACTTGGAAGCCAGCTCTATGAAAGAGTGCGCATCCTAGCAGAGCATTTCGACGATATTCGAAGAGGCTTGGATCGCACTGTAGATGCTTATAATAAAACAGTCGGTTCCTTTGAAACGCGCGTGTTAACGACAGCCCGCAAATTTAAAGAACTGGGCGCTACCTCTCAAGAAGAGCTTCCCTTTTTAGAGACAATCGATATAAAAACGCGCCTGATTAAAGAGCAAAGTACGTAACACTTAAGAAATTGTTGAAAAAAATAAGCATACGTATGTTTGACATCTGAAACAGCTTTTGAACATGAGGAAAGACTTGCTGCTTGTCGAATCATCAGATTGATAAATTGACGCCATGTGCAACTTTTTTTCCGTTCGTGCCCACTAACGGAAAAAAAGTTGCACAGAGGAGCCATCGAATGCGTAGTCGGGCTTGACTTAAAGGAAGAAAATTAATTAATGTTTTTACCTTGCAAATAGCGAGGAGAGTGAAATGCATTCTAGAAAACCAATTATTTATCAAATAATACATATTTTTACTTTCATCCTTTATGTAAGTATTGCATCAGCGGCAGTTCCATCTCAAGCTCAGGACTTACCAACCCCGGAACCTATGATTGAAAAAGAAGAAAACAATGTGATCATTATGGGGGGCGGACACCTTGGCTTAATAGAGGCTTTACTTACTCACTTGCATGCCAAAGAAAATGGGATTCCTCTACGCATTACTATTTACGAAAAAAATGGGTCAACATCTCAAACGACAGCAGCTAATATTTGGAATAGCCATACCCCGGATGAAATTGTGTCCGTCGTGCCACGCGGTAAAGAATTAGAAGAAAAATTAAAGTTGAAATTTTCTGATCCCGGTGGAGTGCGCGTCGATGATGTTTTCGGTGTTAACGATTCAGAGAATAGCAAATGCTTTATTGAACAAGTAGAAACCTATGGACAAAATGAAAATGCCCACAAAAAGCGAACGGAAGCTTTGCTGAAACTGGGCAAAGCCAGCATGTTATTGTGGAAACAGCTATATGATACTGCAGATGATGAGCTGAAAGCTATTTTGATGCAGTCCAACTTTAACCCCTGTTGCGAGCCCGATGATGACTCAAAAGAATTCCTTCATAAAGGATATAGGGTAGATCTCATCTATAGCGTCCCTAATGCGAAGGAGAAGGCTTCAAATATGTTGGAAGCCTATCAAAAACTCGGTTATAAAAATTGCAAAATTTTATCACCCGAGGATGTAGCTGCGAGGGATCCAAGTTTGTGTCAATTTTGTGGGCTACATTCAACCGGTGAACTGGGAAAACGGCAATGGAATGAAGATAGCATTGCTTTATGGCGGCCCGGCGGTTGCTTGGATACGCAAATTTTCTTACCAAAACTTGCGGATTATCTTGAAAAAGCAATGGGAACTTATGTGACCGAAACGGGTGAAATAAGAAATTGTTTTCAACTGAAGTTTAATAAAAAAGTCACAAGCGTCATTTTTTCCCATTTTGAGAATGATCAGGTTAATATAGAAGGTTTAAAATTTGCAGACGGAACTCAAGATGAGAATAAAGGGAAAAAGATCACCTATATATTTTGTCCAGGGGAATCAGTAGGTACGCTGAGAGATCTCGGCTTTTGCGAACCTGCATATGCCGGATTTGCAGGAGCTTCTTTATTTTTGAACGTTCCCGTCTCAAAGAATGTATTGCAAATCGTTGGTGAGTTTAACCATTGCATGGAAGTCCACAAAGTTGGCGTCGTTCTTGCTTGGCAAGGAAGGGTTAGAGAAGGGAATCTCTTTTTAGGAGGCGCTGGAACCAAAGCCTATTATGGCAATCAAGAGCCAATGATTGACCAGGAATTTGCAAAAAATAGAAATCTTCTACAACTTCAAATGTTTAATGATGTTGTGCCATGGCTGGTCTCCATCGCATTGAAAAGAGAGACTGCAGGGCAAATAATGACAGAAGAAGATATGGCTTTTTTAGAAAGAGAGGGGATTGCTAAGCGCTGGGTGGGGCGCCGTGCAGTCACTTACGATGGTTTTCCAACTTTAGGGCGCCTCTATTATCGAGATCTCCTTGTTTCCAATGGGCGCACAACGACCCATTTGAGTTCGGGCGGTGGATCTTTTTCGCTTGGAACCGCTTTAGTGAGTTGCAGTGCTTTATTTCCAGAGCAAGTCATGAAAAAACTCTTACAAGTCAATTTAAGCCCTTCTTTTGTGCAGGAAGTCTTAAACTACGCCGATTCCAGGCGTAAAGCTGAGCATACTGAGGATTTATCTAACTGATTTATACCGTCTAGTTGAAACCTGGAAATTTTGACAGGGATGAACCCTGAATTTGAATCAGGCGAAGCAGATCTTCTTAATCTTAATCTTGATCTTTCTTCCTCACACACTTATGTCCCATTTCAATCACGAAAACACTTAACCTCTAACAAGAGTCTCGAATACTGTGGATTTGAAGAAAGGCAAGATTAAGCCCTAACTCCGTCGATTGTTACGTAATATTTTAGAGATAAGGTACCGATTTTCTATTGATTACAGTTATTTTTTGGCACAACAATATTACGTGTTAATACGTAATATTTCAGAGGTTA
>JANWJE010000101.1 GCA_025451995.1 Parachlamydiaceae bacterium
GTACTTTTTCTCTAGGAGCTTGCAAAAACAATTGGGCAATATTAATTAAATATTGTCCAATTGTTTTCGTAGCCTGTGCAAGCTCCTAGAGAAAAATTATCTCGAATCTGCCCGCTTATAAGTGGTACACCCGGTTTAATATGGTCGAAAAATTTGGCAATAAAGACGCCAAAAAGATTCTTTTTATCAAGCAAATGGAGTTTCGAAAGAGGTCTAATAAAGGCCTTGGACAAATTATCCCAGGATTGTTAGGGGTCAGTCGTTGTTAGGGGGCAGTCGTGACCTGTTGACTTATTTTGAATAAGTCAATAAGTCGCGACTGACCCCTAATACTCGATCCTTCATCATGGAGCTCCCGAAGATAATTTGGTGATATTTAAAAAGGCACCCACCTCCGGCAGATTAGCCAAAGTAAATGAATTATTTCCAGAATTGACATTACGCATGGTAAGTGCATTGCCTCCAGTAAACTGAAGAATCACTGAGCCAGATACTTCGCCTGTTGGCACTTGGATCGGAATAATCGTGCTGCTTTGCACAATTCCATCTATAGTGAGCGCAATCCCCGCATTGAACCCAGAACTAAAATTTACCCCATAGTTGATGAGATAGTCGCCAGCCGTTGGAACTGTGATAATTGAAAAACCTTCTGTATGTGAAATTCCTCCTACAAGCGGTCCATTGTGATTGAAAGGTACATCGCTTGTAAAGTTCACAATAAAATTTATATAAGTCGCATAAACATAGCCATATACGGCGCTTGTTTCGCCGGCAGGACCTGTCGCACCAGCTGCTCCCGTTGCGCCCGTCGCACCAGTTGAGCCTGTAGCACCGCTTGGACCTGCTGGACCTATAGCACCCGTGGCTCCTGTCGCACCAGTTGCACCTGTATGCCCTCTGGGCCCCTTTTTACCCTTCTTTCCTTTGCAATCTTTAGGGCATTTCATCTTATCGCGTATTTGTTCAATAAGAATATCTCTTTTCTTGTACTCGCTAATATCAGCGAATCCTGCACTAAAAAAATTTATAAAAATAAAAATAAAAAATATTCTCATATGTCACTTCAATGATTAAACTCGATTTTGTACAATTTTTGAACTCATCTTCGGAGAGAAGCCTTCTACAGCTAAATAAATTTCTCGAAAGGGGGAAAACAACCCCTTCCTGCGAAATGTATTACGCTGTAGTTTGCTTCTCTCTCGAATAGTCGTCCAAAAATTGTACAAAGTCGAGTTAAAATATTCCTTATAAATTTTTTTCCTCTTTCATTTCAAATAAAAAAAATTGGATAGCTTCTCGTCTGAATAAGTTGAGCTAGCTCGAGTTTACGAGTTATGAATCCACATCTGACGCAATCTTTTGGTCCACAATCAATTATAATTTTTCGGATTTAAATCATGCCTGACCACTAACAGTTGAATTAAATTAAAAAATATCTTATAATCACTGTTTTAAAAACAAATTTTAAAGGTTTTATTATGCAGTCATTAGATAGAAATAGTTTTCTATATTCATTTAATAAAGATTTAATTCAAGTCAATACTATCGATAAAGATGGAAAGCATCCTTTTATTTGCACCGATAAAGATGGAAAGCATACCTTTATACTCTTAAAGAGCACTAAAGAATGGAGCAAAATGTCTTTGGGAGAAATTATTGAGCGGGCACAATCAATTTTGACTAGAGCCAATAACACACATATGATTGCCAATCGAGAGGATTGCCAGGAGGCAATCGGCGCTCTTGTCCTTCACATCGACATGAGCACCCTTGAAAAACACATTAATGAGATTCGTACAGTTATCATAAGCGAAAATAATATTCTTGATACATTGCAAAAAATGGAAGCCAAATCCAAAGTTAAAAAAAGAAGCCTTTGGGAGTATATTCAATGGATGGTTTGCTCCTGTTATCATTATTATCGGGGAAACACGATTGCTTCGGTTACACGGCTTGTTCCAGAAATTGATAAAGTAGATGCGCTCATTGAAAAAAAGCTTAGAAACCGTATGGGAATAATTTTAAACAGATGCACATCTCTTCTTGGTGCTCAACCAATTGAAAAAACAGGTTCTAGAATTGATGCAATAGATGCATGGATAGAATATTACAAAAACATATCTCTCACATATGAACATAGACAAAATCTCCAAGAACTGAAGGCTTTAAATGATTGTTTACGAAGGTTTAAAGCCTAATAGAATTTATACTGCTTCCAGCAGAAAGCTGGAAAAAAAGAAGGTAGCAAGGCCGTCATGGCCTTGAAAGGCAGGTCGAGACGACCTGATTACGCACGGATTGCCAAAAATTTTACAAGGAGGCGGCCTTACACCTTCTCAGTGATCTCACTGGCTCAGTTGTGAATTGCACAACAAAGCCCTAGAAAAATCCAATTGAATTAAAAAAAATAAATAATTACAATTTATTTATATTATCATTTAACAATGTTGTTCATTCATGAACTATGTTAGCATTACAAATAGACAATTAGATCAATTCTGTTCAATAGATGTTCAAAAACAAAAATTTCAAAAAAACTCTTTATTTAAGTTTATTATACCGTTTTTAATTGATTCAGAAATACGAAATTTTTCTTTGATAGAAAAAGAGATAAGGCGAATTATTGTTTCCGAATACCAAGAGCTCCTCTCTGTCATTTTTCGAATTATCATGGAAGAAATGAGAAAAAGTTCTTTACCGGTGTTTATTTTTTCGGAAGAAAAAGAAAAATTCGATTCCTGCTCAAAAAGCACTCTAGCTCCTAGTCTTTCTTACTTTCCTTTTTTTGCCCATTTAAGAATTAAAATGAGAGAAATATTCAAAGAAATGCCCGTCTGTGAATCTGAAAGATTGCAATTTTTATTAACTGGGAAGGGAGCATTAGGCGAAGATTCACTCGTTTCAAAATTTTATAAACAATACAAGAAAAAATCTACATTGCTAGACAAAATCGTTTCATTAGCACCTGCTCCTCCTATCCCCACAAATGCATGCGACTATGAAATAAAAAATGCCGATAATTATATCCACTCTCTTATCTTCCCTTCCATTCATATTGGAGATTTTACAAAAGCTTTTGATCTTCTAGATCAAATGACTTTTTTAGGAATTTATGGAAAGAAAAATCTTATTAAATCAAAAGCTTTTGCAGATATCATAAGTGCTTTAGAAATGCATCAAAAAGAAGAGATGATGCTAGAAAAATGGGCCTTAAGAAAAGAATTTATGAATAATTTATGCGAAGAGACCATTTATAAACGCTTAATCGAAATGTATAAAATTTCCTTAGTCAAGAGATTGATTTCACTCGAGCACTCAAATAGTAGCTGCTTAAGCTGTGTAAAGGCATTGATCGAGATCAATTATCTTTCAGATGCATTACACGTTGGAAAAATGATGACAAATGATAGAAGGGGTGAAAAAGAACAAGCTTTCAATGCTATTGCAGCAGCCTATGCTAAAAGAGGAGATTTGAGCTGCATGATGGAAATTGCGCAAGAATGCAATCGCAATTCCCTAGCTTCCATTCTCCTCAAATTTGAAGCAGATGGAAGCCTACCCACTGATGGGTATTTTAAAAGTAGCTATCAATTTATTACAGCAATAGCCGCATATTTAGTAAAGAAAGAACGGACTCAAGAGGCAGCTGTTTTTCTAACAAACTATTTCCCTTATAATCTATTGAAAAGTGAACTTGCAAGACTGTTTAAAGACAAAATTTCAAACTCGGCTGATATTGGCGATTATTTGGCTCGAATAAATGAAATTCCAGAATGTGACAAGACAATAGAAGAGGTTCATGACCAAGTTTTTGCATCTTTAATCGAGCAAGGAAAGGAAAAAGAAGCTGATGCATTTACTGAAAAATCCTATTTTTATAGTTGTTACAATTACGAAGATAAATCAAAAGATCGCGTATATGTGAAAGAAGCTCTTTCTTTAATCGCAAAAGGGGAAATTACCAAAGCCGATTTATTGCAGCAAAAATGCACAAGGATAGCTTCAAAAATACAAATCACTGATCGAATGGCTATAGAATTTGTCGAGAAAAGAAAAATAGCGGAGGCCAGAATCTATTTCGATAAAAGAAGAGATTATAATTATTCCATAATAAGCGAATATGATGATTCCGATTGGTTTAAAACTGGGTGTTTAAAAAAATTTGCCGCAGCTACGGAAGTAGCAATCGATTTAATGAAAGAAAAAGATATTGAAGTGAAACAAGTGAGACAATTTATAGAGCAATGTTCTTTATATCCTGAAAAAGACTCCAAACTCTATCGCGAATATTTCTCTTTTATCTTGAAGAAAAAAGATCCCAGAGCATTAGAAGAGGAAATCGATCTTTATTCACATAAACAAAAACAATCAGCAAAGCGTCTTTCAAGTAGAGCATCGTTATTTCTGCACAGGGACAACGTTGTACTCAATCAAATAGCAGCTTTGACTATAGCTAAAGAAAAGGGCGGAAAAGCAGCTTTAGAATGGCTGGCCCCTATTCCTTCAAGGTTGAAAGAGATAGAAAATGCAATAACTGGACCTATAAATATCTATTACGATCTAACACTCTTTTTAGCTCAACAAGGGAAAGAGTCAATTCCAGATGCGATTGAAGCTTTTATACAAATACAATTTACAGAATATGGTGCTCATAATTTTCCCAAAAGTCCCAAAGACAAAGAAAAAGAGAAAACAGCAATCGAGAACGTCCTCACTTTGATCGCAATAGCAAAGGCAGAAGAATGTACAGAAAATGAGCTGTTGCTGTTTATTCGCGATATGCTCACTCTAAAAGAAATGCCTAATTCTGAAAATACGGTATTCTCTAATTTAGCAATCGCATTTACTTTCAAACAAAATAATACCTTTGCCCTTTTCTTCGCAAATGCAATTGAAAACGAACCCACCATTAAGAATAATGTGTTGGATTGCATTCGCTATTTAAAAGAAAATTTTAATAGAAAATTTCATTTCTTAAACGACGCTTTATAGAGATTCTTTAGACTTCCAATGTCCCCATTCATTGAACTTCTTGGATAGATTTATAATCCAAACATTTTTGTTGTTGGTGCTTGAGGTTTCGCTGAAAGAGACTGCATTTGATCAGCATATTCCTTTTGGAGATATTTCACAGTATTAACCAATTCATCTATGCAACTACCATGAGTGGGTGTCACGGATAAATGACTAATTTCCATCTCAGTATCACCAAATAATTCACTTAATTTTATCTTTTTTTCATCATTCCTTAGATTGGGATTATTCAAAATTTCTTGTGAATTTTGATCATATTTATTCTTTAAGTCGTTAAGTTTTGCCTTATACTCCTCTTCAGGATCCAACCATGATGCAGAAAAAGAAGACGAATCAACTGATCCAATATCGTTCATATCTACCCCCTGTCTAAGATTATTCTATTCTTATTCAATTAAGATTTGATAAAAACTTTTGAAGTTGTAGGAAATGCATGGGTAAAGATTGACCCCCAGGAATTAGAAATATTAAATTGTATTAGTCCTAAGTGTTTTCGTTCGTTAATTGAGAAGTATAAAGCTCTTTGCAAAGCAGGGGGGTCTAAGGGGGGA
>JANWJE010000102.1 GCA_025451995.1 Parachlamydiaceae bacterium
TATCTTTTTGATTCTAAGCATCTTTGCTATTTGCTTTTAGTGTCTACACACACAACTGCGCAAATGCAAAATGCTTAGAATCAAAAATCTAACAAAAATCGTTGCATCAAAAAGTGGAACTTCCGTTATAACGGAAGTATAAGAACACATGGGTTTTTTGTAATCAAGGTAGAGATAATATGACAATTCGACATCGTTTAAATTTTTTTGTTTTAAATCTTATCTTTATTGTCAATTCAGCTGCTTTTGCTGAAGATGCAATGAGACCTTCCGCCGTAAATGCACCAAGTGACAGTGCTGCGAATATTCCGGATTTCATGAAAATCGTTGTTGTGAATGAAGGGCCGCCGCCAACAAAAGAGCAAATAGCTTTTGATGATATTTATGCACTCAATGATGGCATGTTTCGAATATATGACAAGTCATTGGAACTTTATAAACAACATTTTCTTGCCCGTCAAAATTTAATTATGGGGCTTTTTAGTGCTAAAGGCGGCAGGTTCATTCTATATCGTGCCGGTAAGCCCCCTTTAGAAGCTGAATCGCCGCCAGCCATCTATCGTATTGCAAAATCTGTCGGTCACTGTGCTATGGCAACATATGCACTTGTAGCGCCTTATATTGGCAGTGCTGCTGTTGACCAGTCTTGGGTAGCGGAGATGAGAGCCTATCGGACACGCATCCAAAGCGCTATGAGTGCTCTTAGTCTAGCAGATATAAAAGTCGAAGAGCGCAAGTTGTTGAGCGATACCCTCAAACAGATTGAGAGCTTCATGAATAGCTCTCTCAATACAGGCTCATTTTCTTATGATGAGGTGCTTACCTATGCGCGCGGCCTAAAGCCAAATTTAGCACAATTGATTTCTCTTGCATCCAGCACTCAGGTGGGGCATTGGTATAAAGTTCTGGAAAATTGGAAGCAGATACTCGGAAAAGATTGGGAAAATACCTATGCTTTATGCAACTCAATCTATGTTGCCCGCCAGAATAATATTCTTTTCTCTGTACTTGTGCAATTCATGGGAGAAAAGGCGATCAATGACCGACTTCTTTTGCTAGAGACAACGGACTTCACTACAACTCCAGAAGCGATGTTGACCGCTTTTCTCCGTATTATCTCAGATCGAGCACTCGGCAAGGTGTTCTTTAATGATTACCGACTCATGGATTTTGAGCTTCTTGGGGGTGGTGGACGAAGAGCAATTGAGGCCGAGGCGGCCAAACGAGGCCTGAAAGCGATCTTGCCTCCATTAGTTCCATATAACAGCACCGAATGGCCCTGGAAAATCAATCCGGCTTCAGGCTCTGGACCTGCATTGATGGAAGAGGTTAAATAACGCGAGTTATTAGACCTTATTTCTGGCAAGTCGGACAGAAATGAGTCCCGCGTTGAGCTAAACTAATTTTTTGAATCATGCTGTTGCAGCGCGGACAAGGCAAGCCATTTTTTCGAAAAACGTTCAGTTGATGCTGATGCTTTCCTCTTCGACCTCCCACGCTGAAATAATTGGCATCTGTTGCGCCAAGTGTTGTACCGGTGTTTTTAATGCCTAAAGACAAAACCTCGATTATCGCTTGATGCAAAGCTGCAATTTCTTTTTTTGTTAAACGATTAACCCTTCTACTTGGATGAATTTTTGCTAACCATAAAGCTTCATCGGCATAAATATTACCTATGCCTGCGATGATCTTTTGGTTAAGTAAAAATGGTTTAATTTGAGAATGATTGTTCAGAAGCAAGGATTTAAAATAAGCCGGTGTGAAGTCAGCTGCAAGGGGTTCTGTTCCTAAATCCTTTAAAAAATCTCCAGAAGTTGAAATTACCCATTTTCCAAATTTGCGTTGATCCAGATAGTGTAGAGATCGCCCATCGCTTAAGGTTAGACAAATTCTCTCGTGTTTTTCGGTTTCATCTTTATCAAAATTGACTAAAAACTTTCCCGTCATTCGAAGATGAATAAAGAGAAAATCATTATCGAGGGTGATGACAATCCATTTGCCTCTTCGAGCGATATCTAAAATTCTTTGATGTTTAATTCTTTGGCAAAATTCTTCAGCATTTTGATGAGAGAGAGTCCTTTCCCAAAATACACAAGCCTCATTGATTTTTAAACCAATTAAACCGCTTTCTCTCAAGTCGTTTACAAGGGTTTCAACTTCCGGCAGTTCTGGCATTTTATTTCCTTTCTGGATTGGATAAAAAGAATCTTTTTAGCGCCATTATTGCCAAATCTTTCATTTTATCAAATAAAGCGAATTATGCAAGAGGTCTACTATATTCCGTTCAGTTGAAAGCTGGAAATTTTACTGCGTCCGGCTTGGCTCTTCTTTTGCATCTGCCTGCATCGCACAGCTTATTCAAGTTGTGCTGCTTCGGCACCAGCTACGCTTGATGCAAAATAAGGCCGCCTCCTTGTAAAAATTTCTACGTTTGAAGTAGAACAAGTATATAACGGGTATCAAGAATTTTTTCATTATTGTGCAATTTGTCATATAGCTTTAATAGGTTCAAAGTATTTAAACCTCCCAATTAACGTAATCCTTCCCCATGCAATAATTCGAATTTCTTTTTTCTTTACAGTAAAAATTTTAAGTTTTAATGATGAAATAAAAATGATACTAGAAGTCGTTAATAACATATTTATTAAATATTTAGGTATTGAAATGGAAAATAACACCCCATTTTATTTCGCATTTTAATAGTATACCGTTATTTAATTTTAAAGTTGTTTCGGTATAACCAAAGTTCAGTGAACTTGGGTTAAAACATCACCCATAGAAATCGGCAGCCTGTCTCCACCCTATTAATATCGCTTTTGACCTTTTTTGAAGCTCGCTTCCACCAAAAATAACATAGCTTTTTTTATTTTCTCTTCCGGCAAGGATATTCCATTTTTCTATATTTTTGAAAAAATCTTGATTGATAGTCTCACCAGATTTTATTTCGATTGGGATTAAATCCGTCCCTTGATCAACTAGGCAATCCACTTCTAGGCCAGATTTATCCCTCCAAAAATAAAGATTAGAGGAAAGGCCAAGGTTATTCTGCTGTTTTAAAAGATCCGAAATCACCATTGATTCAAATACCCCCCCCTTAAGATAATGTGAACTTAATTCATCGGGTGAAGCAATGGAAAGCAATTGACAGGCGATGGCGGTATCATAAAAATAAAGTTTTCCAGATTTTGTTAGTCTTTTATTAAAATTTACATAATGTGGTCTTAAGATAAATAGAATATACGTCGCTTCAAGGATCGATAACCAGGAGCGCACAGTATGAGCAGTAATCCCGCAATCATTTCCTATAGAAGTTAAATCAATCAATTGTCCTACCCGACCGGCACAAAGTTTGATAAATTTTTGAAAAAGCGCTAAGTCCCCTATATTTTTTAAATTTCTCACATCTCGTTCGATATATGTATTTATATAGCTTCGTATCCATTCATTCACGTCGATTTTTTTTTCAAAAAGCCTTGGATAAAAGCCATGGTAAATGACCTGATTTAGAGATTCGGGCAGCAGCGTAGCTTCCTCCAATTCTTTAAGCGATAAGGGAAGTAAAGTAACGAGAGCTATTCGCCCTGCTAATGATTGTCCAATGTGTTGGCTAATGAGTATATTTTCAGAGCCTGTTAAAATAAAAAACCCCGATTTATTTTCAGAATCTATAATACCCTGTATATAAGAGAGTAAGTCTGGAGTTCGCTGAATTTCATCAAGGATCACCCCTTCTTCTTTAATAAAACTATTGATAAACCCTCTAGGGTCTTCAATTGCAAACTGGCGTGTATCTAACTCCTCAAGATTTATATATTTATGATGAGGAAAAACACGCTTTGCTACTGTAGTTTTCCCCGACTGTCTTGGTCCTAAGATAGCAATGGCCGGAAATTGTTGAGCCAGTTCTTTTAATCTTTTTTCTATGATTCGTTTAATATACATAAGCCAATTATGCAATTGAATTTCATTTTTGTCCATATCAATGAACGGTAATTAATGCACAAGCAAACGTTTTAGTTTCGAAGGAATGGTATTGTTTATTAAGTCTTTTGTAATTATTAGCTTCATTATAAAATATTAATTTGTTAGAATTTAACAAAAATTTCAATTTAATAGAGGGGTTTTATCTATGTTTACTAGTATTTCAGATGGCTTTAAAAATTATTATGATCAAATCCCAGAGGGTTCATTAAAATCGATTGGGGCGAGTGCGGCGATTTCTTTTGCTTTTAGCAGTATTTTCAATTTATCAATGGAATTAAATGTGTCCAGGCGCCTTACATGCGCAGCCCTTGCAGCAACTGCGACAGCCGTCCATGCATTGACAACTCCAATATTTAATTACATCTTTAGCAATGATGGAAGTTATAAAGCCGCACAAGAGCTTGTTCATACCGTCTGTATCCTACAACTGATGGAACATTTTTCTGATCGTTCATTAAAGATAAAACCGGGTGCTCTTTCGGTAATCAGAGCGGGGGGGTATGCTGTTGATTATATTTTTAAATCGAAAGAACCATTAACGGAAGGAGATTGGCTCGGGTTTAAGTTTGATTACAAAAACACAACGCCTTATTATATCTATTTATAAATTTACATGGGGTGGATGATGCGGATTGTTTTTCTGGTTTTTTTATTTTCTCTTAGGTGTTTAACTGCTGAAATGACAACTGAAACACCTCTTATTCCAAGAGAGCTTTTGTTTGGAAATCCAGAGAAAACCTCTGCTAAAATTTCACCCGATGGCGAATCTTTCTCCTATTTAGCACCGGACGAAAATGATATTCTCAATGTGTGGGTCGCCTCTTTAAACCAAGCGGGCGAGGCGAGCCAAGTGACTTTTGATCGCAAGAGGGGGGTGAGGCAATATTTTTGGCAAGCGAACAATCGCGCCATTCTATTTCTCCAAGACAAAGATGGCGATGAGAATTGGCATGTGTATCAAACAGATCTTGCGACCTTGATAACAAGGGATCTAACCCCCTTTGAAGGGGTAAAAGCAGAAATTGTAGCTATTGAATCAAAGTTTCCGGATGAGATGTTGATTCAATTAAATCAAAGAGATGCGTCTTGTTTTGATGTCTATCGGCTCAATCTCAATCATGGCGAGTTAGCCCTTGAACTGGAAAATCCAGGTCATATGGTTGGCTGGTATGCAGACCACAATTTAAAGGTTAGGGCAGCAGCTTCTTATGGCCCAGACGGTTCAGCCATTATCCATTTAAAAAATAAAGAAGACGCTTCTTGGAGAGAGTTTTTAAAACTTGCCCCAACTGAATCTGGAAGTATTCAAAGCTTCTCAGCTGATAATTGCTCTCTGTATGTCATGTCTACACTTGATGGAAATACAAGCCGCTTGCTCAACATTAATTGTGACAGTGGTGAAACAACCATTCTCTATGAAGATCCCCGTTTTGATCTCTCTTCACTTGTATTGCACCCCATCACACATGCGTTAGAAGCAATTGAAGTCGAGAGAGAAAAGCATGAATGGGTTTCAATCGATCACTCATTCAAAGAAGACTGCGACCTATTAACTCAACGTTTTAACACACCCTTCTCTCTTGTCAGCCGCGATCTTTCTAATTCCCATTGGATAGTGATCTCTCAATCGGATCGCCACCCTGGTCAATTTTATTATTTTAATCGGTTGACGAAAGAAGTTCGATTTTTATTTACCACCCAACCTTCCTTAGAAAAATATCCATTAAGTTCGATGCAACCCATCACCTTTCAAGCAAGAGATGGGATGACCCTCTATGGCTATTTAACCTTGCCTGAGGGAAAGAACCCCTCAAATTTACCCGCCGTTTTGTTAGTTCATGGTGGTCCATGGTCGCGCGATTCTTGGTGTTTAAGCCCGACTGTGCAATGGCTAGCCAATCGTGGATATGCCGTCTTTCAGATCAATTATCGAGGGTCCACCGGTTATGGCAAAGAGTATTTAAATGCCGGAAACAGAGAATGGGCCGGTAAAATGCATGATGATCTACTCGATGGAAAAGAATGGCTCATCAAAAAAGGATATTCCCATCCGGATAAAGTGGCGATTATGGGGGGAAGCTATGGGGGATATGCTGCGCTTGTTGGTTTGACCTTTACTCCAGATGAATTCTGCTGTGGAATTGATATCGTAGGCCCTTCCAATTTAATCACTTTATTGAAAACATTCCCCCCATACTGGAAGCCTCTTAAAGCAAAAATGGATTTAAGAGTGGGCAATATTGAAAATGATGAAGAATTTTTGAAATCGAGGTCTCCTCTTTTTAAAGCTGATCAAATTAAAAAACCCTTGTTAATCGGACAAGGAGCCAACGATCCAAGAGTGAAGCAAGCGGAAAGCGATCAGGTCGTCAATGCGCTTAGAGAAAAAAATATTCCTGTTGAGTACATGTTGTTCACAGATGAAGGGCATGGGTTTGTGCGGCCTGAAAATCGCTTGAAATTTTTTGCGGCAGCTGAGTTGTTTTTAGCAAAATATTTAGGCGGGAGGTTTGAACAGTGACTTACCATAAAGAAAATCCTTTTTTAGCCGCCGTCAAACAACGCTACCGACTATCAAAAGATGGCTCTTGCAAAAACACACAGCACATCGTGCTCGATTTAAAAAAATCCAATCTCCGTTACGATGTTGGAGATAGCATCGGGATTTTCGCAAAATACGATAGGGAATTAGTGGAAAAAACACTTAAAGCAATGAAAGCGCATGGTCAGGAATTGATTCAAAATAAGCAAAATGGCGAAACACTCCCTCTCATTGATTACTTAACTTCAAAAGCAAATATTACCGACATCAGCCCAAAATTTTTTAAAGCAATTCTCGCGAGACAAACATCCAATGAAAAAAAAGAATTGTTAGAGTTTTTGAGCAAAGAAGAGAACAGAGATCAATGGAAAACTTATGTTAAAAAGCACGAGATATGGGATTTTTTGCTGGCAAATGATGAGGTGGCATTTACTCCTCAAGAATTTGTCGATCTCCTTATGCCGATGCTTCCCCGGTTTTATTCGATCTCTTCTTCGCAAAAACATGTAGGAGATGAAGTGCACCTCACTGTGGCTCCCTTTGAGTATGAATCGAATGGACATAAACGACGAGGGGTTTGTACACATTATATTTGCGAGTTGGCACCTTTAGAGCACCCTGCTGTTCCCATTTTTGTTCAGCCATCTCATGGGTTTACTCTTCCGCAAGACCACAGCAGCCCCATCATTATGGTAGGTCCGGGAACAGGTGTGGCCCCTTTTAGAGCATTCTTACAAGAGCGGATTTTTCATCGCCAATCAACAGCAAAGCACTGGCTTTTTTTTGGAGAATGGAACCGCGGAACTGATTTTTTCTACGAAAATGATTGGGAAGAATTAAGTCAAAAAGGGAATCTCAAGATCGATGCGGCTTTTTCGAGGGATCAAGAACATAAAGTGTATGTTCAACACAAAATGTGGGAAAGAGGAGAAGAACTCTATCATTGGTTAGAAAATGGGGCTTATTTCTACGTCTGCGGCGACGCTCAAAAAATGGCTAAAGATGTTGAAGCTTCATTGCAGGCCATTATTCAAGAATTTGGTAAGAAAGATCCAAAAGAGGCTAAAGAATACATTAAGAAGCTAAGACAAGATAAGCGCTACTTGCGAGATGTGTATTAAAAGATTCAATCAATGATTCGTTTCCCTTATGATGCCATTCATTCCATCCTGGCCTATTGCGAGCCCGATGAAATCAATAATTTTTGTATAACTTGCAAAAATTTAGACAAACACAGACTGCAAAGCATTCAAGACTTTGCCTATCGATTAATTTCTACAGCTACAACTTGCTTCGGTCACTTTCATTTAAAGATGGATGAATCAAGTATGGAGATAAAAAAGCTTATACGGGAAAATGTAAAAGAATCTGTAGCAAACGACCAATTGTTTTCAGAACTTCTATTGCTTCTTCCACCTCCAAAAAATGAAAATTTTAAAACCAAAGTCGAATTTTCGCAAAAGTTTCTGTATTATGGATTTCAGGTAATAAAGTTAGCTTCTATCATTTTTAATAAAACAGCTTGTTCAGAAAAAGAGGCAGAAAGAAATAAGTTATTGGCGAAAAAAGATGCTGCAGAATGTATCTATCCAAGACTTCATAGAAGAATTGTTTTTGCTGAGTTAGATGAGGGTGGTCTAGTCTCTTTTTTTGAAAAAAGTTTAGATGAACACCATTTCATTTTGGCAAAAGAGATCCTCTCAATTTTTAAAAATTCCACAAAAAAAGCAAATGTAGAAAAAATAATAAATAGATGCCTTTCGCTAGAAAATGATGAAAAAGTAAAACTTATATTAAATAACCTGTCTCTTGATTTAATAGACAAAAATTTAATGATCAATTGTTTTATCAGGCATCCAAAACAGGAAAAGGCAATTTCAATTCTTATTTCCATCCATCAAAGAAGTAGACATCAAGCAATTGAATTCATTCAAAAATGTTTAGAAATTGATAGTTATGAAGATTCAATTTTGTTATTAAAACAAGCAAATTTCGAATTGATTGAAAGATCTTCGTTTATGGAGTGTCTTTTGCTCCATCCGGAGATGGATAAAGCAACCAAGGCGTTATGTTCCTATTCATTTCAAAAATCGGAGAATACGGATGAAATATGGGTCCATTATGCCACTTCTTTTATTGGTCTATGGGATTGCTTCAATGAATGTATAAAAGAGATTGCCGATGAAGAAAAGCGCAAGGATTGTTTGATTCTCGCAGCCCATGATGCCATCGATCAAAGGGGGCTGGAAGATATTGGCATAGTCATGGACATAATGATTCAATTTAATTTAGAAAAATGTCCTTCCTATCACATGCTAAAAGCTGTTACTTTTTGGTTGGAAGGGAAGGTAGAAGAATCCAGATGCATCCTAGAAGACCTCCCTTTACCTTACAGAGTTAAAAGCGCCTCTTTCATAGCAAAATTAATTTTAAAAGCTGGGAAAGGAGATGAAGCAGAAAAAATAATTGAGAATATTCCGAAAAACGCTTTCGTTAATTCTGGTTTAATAAATTATCTGATCGACTATTGGTTAAAACTAGACAATCCAGATCGAGCAGAACGCTGGCTGCCTACCTACGAAGTTTTTCCTGATAAATTTAAGGCCTATCTCACAAAAATTGTCATTTTTAGATTAGAGAAAGCCCCAACTCTAGAGGGAAAAATTGAAATTCTCAAAAAAAATGAAAATGAATGTTTGCTTGGCGAAGAGACTTTGTTAGCAGCCCTTTTATCTTTTTTTGCACAGGAGTCTTTAGATAAGCTGGAAGAGATTTATAAAATTTATCAAAACAACGCCTTGTGCTCCTTTTTAAAAGCTGTAGCGATCGCATTTACTAAACAAGGCAGGTGGAATCAAGCCTTGGAATTTAATGTCAAAAAATTAGAAGAAAGCTCTTTTTCTAACGAAAATAAAGCCATCTTACCTCTGGTTTATTATAAATCCATTATTCCAATTTTATTTGAAAAACATGAAGGGGAAGCAGCAGGAGAAATGCTCAATGCGTATAAAAGGATGCTTGATTTAAAAGAGAATGAAGACACTTATCCATTAATCATAGAACTTTGCCGGTTAGGAAAATTAAATGAGGCGAGCGCTTTGCCTAAGAAAAATCGTACAGAAGTGACTTTTGCTATGATGGCTTGCCAAATTGCATACGGATGTTGCGGAGATTCAAAGTCTTTTAGGGAAGTTGGGAGGTTCCTTATTTTGTGGGGATATTTTGAAAAAGGGATTGCTGAGTGGAAGAAATTTTTACTGTTCTCCGATTCGGAATCCAAAGAATTTTTGCTAGAAAAGGGTTTAAATGATTATGTGCATCATTTCGTCGCTCATTCTCAAGGAAAGTTAGTAATGAATTTCATCGAAGAATTTCAAGGGGTGTGGAAAAAACTCAATTGTCTTCGAGAATTAGAAAAATGCTACGAAAATAAACAACTTGAAAAAGGGAAACTGAGCATTGAAGAAGAAGGAGAGCTACAAGAAGTTAAACGGCGCCTTTCAAAATATAGCAACATGATGATGCATCGGGTAAAGAGTTCTCTCCATACGACATAATCTTCGATCGATATCAGTGGCTTTTTCATCTAATTTTTCAATTCTTCCGGTACTGTTGTAATGCAGCCGGGCCGGACCTTCGACTGTTAAGAAGGGTGAGGGTTTTGAGATCTTGCACATTAGGCTGAGATTCAAAGGCTTCTTCAACAAATAGCAATCCGCCCTCTTTTAATAAAGAGTGTTGATCCATCCATTCAATGATTGTCTCACTATAAAATTTTGAAGAAGGATTGACAGAAGTGCGATAGGGAGGGTCGGCATAAATGATCTCAAATTGATTTCCCCGCTTGGCGAGTTGTTTAAGCAGTTTAAAGACATCGCCACATAAAATTTGACAGCGATCTTGAATGTTCAATAGCAAGCTGTTTTTTTGAATGCATTCAATCGCCCTTTTATTGGATTCGATAAACGTAACGCTTCCAGCGCCACGGCTTAAAGCTTCAAATCCCATCGCTCCCGATCCGGCAAAAATATCTAAAAAATGAGCCCCTTGAATCTGATGTTGGCAGATGTTGAAAAGTGTTTCGCGCAATCGATTGGACGTGGGTCTTGTCGCATCTCCTTTTGGAGAAATGAGCTTTTTATGGCGAAACTCTCCAGAAATGATGTACATTAGACCTCTTGCTAATTCGCTTTGTTTGATAAAATGAGAGATTTTTGAATGGATTTATTGCCAAATTTTGAGAGCATATTGGGTTAAATATGGTCGAAAAATTTGGCAATAAAGACATCAAAAAGATCCATTTTAGCAAATAAATGGAATTATGCAAGAGGTCTATTATTCGATTTCAAAGGTCAGGGATTTACTTAATCCGTAGGAGGTGGAAATTTCGAGTTGATAGTGACCTTTAGGCCAACCGGAGGAAGGGGGAGAAAATACAGATAGCAAAATGGTATCCCCGTTTTCTTCTATGGTAGCTTTAGCAGGAATCGCTGAACCGCTATCGATATGTTTTAAAGTGATGGTAATCACGCCCCCTTTTATTCCATTGATGATTTCGATATCGACATAAAGATCGTTAAGAGATGTTGAATTTAGTTCTTGCGCTTCCTTGACTTTCCCATATTCATCCATTTGGTCGCCGATCGTAATATGGCCGAAATGCATCGCTTGTTCATCTGCGGAGGGATGTTTCTTTTTTTCTTGAGCTTCAGAGGGAGATAATATTCTCATACTCCATATCTTCCATGAATGGTCTTCAAAGATAAGAAAATATTTCAGATAAGCCGCAATTTTTTCTGATTGCAAGATGACAGAGATCGTCCCCACTCCATTGCGAATGGTCGGTTTATGGAAAGAAACCATTTGATAATGGGTAAAAATAGGATAACGATTGATAAAGTCATGAAAAGTTTCTTCTGTCGTTGCGGCCTTAAATTCTTTTGACGAATATTTATTATAAGCCTCAGCAAAATTGTTTTCTTGCAAATCTTTAAGTTGATTTTTTACAACTTCAATGAGTTCTTGATGGTTTGCACCTTTGGCATTTTGTATTTTATTGGGTTTTAAAAGACGGATGCTTAGTATTTTCCATGTATCGTTTTCTTTGATTAACTTGTATTCAATGGGGGTCGTAATATGGTCGTTAGAGGTGAGATTCCCGCGTAACGTGCCTATATTGTGTTCAATGGAGCGGTGTGAAAAATGAGCTGATTGGTTATTAAAGAAAACCGGATATGCTTCAATAAAAGTTCTAAATTGTTCAAGGTTTGTCGCCTCTTGAAACTCTTTAGACGTATAAGAGGAGTAGGCTTTTTCAATATTTTGGTTCCGCAGGGCTTTTAACTGATGATCGACAACATCCACCCAGCTTTCGGTAAACAAAATTCCGGCAGTGACGCCAACTAAGGCTAAAACAGCGAGCCCTGCAACGATCTTAAACCAAAAAGGCATTGGTTTTTTTGCAACGATGGTCTCAGTCATTTTAGGAGATTCGATATTGCCGGTATCTGTTTTTTTTCCACAATGAGGGCAAAAAGAAAAATGAGAATCAAGCGCAGCCCCACAGTGTGTACAATTCATCCTGCCACTCCATAAAAATGGATTAAACTCTCTGCTTTTTTATAATTTGATCGTTTAAGTGTTTCATAGACTTGCAACCCTTTAGCATTTTGCCCTTGTTCAAAATAAAGCTTACCCAATTTAAAGAGAATCTCCTTATCGTCAGGGCAAAGTTGGTGAAGGATTTCATATTCCTGAATCTCTTCTTTTTGCATTTGTAAATCGCTATAACTATATGCCAGTTGTGCATGGACCCAAGGATCATGGGGTGCATAATCGCTTAAAATTTTGAATTCTTCAATGGCTTTTTCTGCGATCAATCTAAATTTTGTTTTAAATAAATCGGTAAATTTATTTTTTGGAATCCAACGATCATCATCCAATCCCTCAATTGTACGAGGGTCGACATAGAGCCCAGAAAGCATAATATAGGCATTTGCTAATCCGGCATGAGCTTCTAAATTTGTTGGCTCCATCCTGACTAATTTAATATGCTCATCGACACATGACTGAAGAAGTAATTCTTTCATGATGTGAACATCTTGCCAAAAACACCAACAATTTAACTTTTCAAAAGAGGGAGTTAAAAATAGAAACCAATGAGGAACTTTATAAATTTGGTATTCCTGTGAATGGAGCTCGGAAGCTAATTTACAGCAGGCTTGTGCGATCACTAAATGATGCTCGTCCCATTCGCTCGATTGCTTAATAATTTGTTTGCAGCCATTGACAAACTGTATTTTTAAGTGGATCAGTTTTTCTGCTTTTCTTGTATGTAGATACATATGCAATGTAAAATAGCAAAAAATCGTTGCAAATATTAATGCCAAATGAATGGCCATGACAAACGTTTGCACTAATACTGCTAAATGGACGAAAAAATAAAGAATCTCACCTGCAATGAGAAGCAGAAAAAAAAGGTTAAAAGCAATGTATGATCTTAATGTTTTTTTGAATTTATGTTGAGTAGAATTAGTTAACCGTATGATTTGGTCATTATATAAATCATTGTTAAATTCAAAAAAAATATCTTTATCTACAGCTGGAATTGTCATAATTGCCAAAGGATATATTAATACGTACCTTAAATATCCGGTTTTATAGTAAGTTTCAATAATTTAGACAAGTGTTTTTATTAATTGCTAGTAGTTTCTGCCAATTGATATGTCTGTTTGAGTTCTTCTTGGTCAAAAATTAATAAGCCAAATAAAACGACGGCGAAAGAAATATAAAAAGGCCATGTAACAATTTCATCTAATAATAACCAGCCGAATAATGCGGTAAAAAGAGGGGTTGTAAATCCTGCAAATGACATAAATGTGGCTGAATATTTTTTTAGAAGAGATCCGTATAAATTATAACAAATTAAATTTGAGATTAAAATTAATAACACGGTGCATTCAATAAAAATTGGGACGTTTGTTACAGGAATTGGATTCCAATCTTCAGTCGCAAAAGAATGAGCCAATGCTAAAGCGCCGCCTATAAACATGCTTGTTCCATTGGCCATTAAGGGGGAAAGCTGATGTTCATTCACAAGCTGTTTTAGAATAATCCATCCATAGACACTGCAAATGGCAGCCATCATCACCGCAAGTTCTGCCCAGGAGAAGATAAAGAAATGACCTGTTTGTTCTTCGCTAGAAGTTTGGCTGAGTAAAATGGGCACAAACCCTAGAAAACCAACGATAAGGCCCATCCATTTTTTATTGGATAACCTTTCTGAAAAGAGGAAATAAGAGAATAAGGCTGAAAGAAATGGGGATAAGCTATAGATGAAGCAGGTTTTAAAACTGGTGAGATACTTTAAACCCCAAAACTCAAAGATATTTGTAAGATAAATATTGAAAAAAGCTAGCAAAATGATTCGTAACCAAGCTTTTTTCCCAATGGCAAATGTTTGTTTTTTTATAATGATTAGATAGGCTAAGAGGATGACCCCGGCTAAAAACATTCGTGTTCCGACTAAAAATAGAGGGCTGGACCATTCCAAACCTGTTTTTGCTATAGTGAAAACACTGGCGAATAAGGCATAAAGGAGAAGAACGTAATACATAGTCACTCTATAATAAAATTAAAGAAAAATTGTAGAGGTTTTTTTTATAAAAAAAAAGAGAAAAAAATCAAATAAGTGTAAAAAGGGACCCAAGGGACCCAAGGGACCCAAGGGATAATAGGGACAAAACTTAACAATTTTACATACAACAAGCGATGCTATTGAATGATAAGGTGATAAGTTCTTGTTTCTTAGGTTTCTATCGTCTCTTCCATTATTTAGAAAAATTTAACGCTTTCTTTATTTCATTCAAATAATTTTTTATTTTAATTTTCAAATTGTGTATAATAAAGACAGAGAGAAAAATTAAAACCAAAAAGTTTTTTGGAGAAAAAATGCAAAAGACTAAAATTTTATTAATCGAAGACGAGGAAGACATCGCTTCATTAATCAAGCTTCAAGCTGAATTAGCCGGCTACAAGGTGCATGTAGAGGCAGATGGCTTAAATGGTTTGATGGCTGTCGAAAAGGAAAGACCGGAAGTCATCGTGTTAGACATTATGTTGCCTGGCTTAAATGGGCTGGATGTTTGTCGAAAAATTAGAAGTAATCCAGAATTTAATGGTATCCCTATCATTATTATTTCAGCAAAAAGCGAAGAATTAGATGTTGTTTTGGGTTTAGAGCTAGGTGCCGACGATTATGTGGCGAAACCTTTTTCTTTAAAAGTCTTGTTTTCTAGAATTAAAGCTGTCCTTCGCAGAGGAAAAGAAGTCGAAAAGGAAAGTAAAATTTTGACATTTGCCGATTTTACCATGGAAGTAGATCGCTACATTTTAAGAAAGAAAGATAAATCCATTCCACTCACTCTTTCTGAATTTGGAATCCTTCGCAGGCTTCTTATCAATCGTGGAAAAGTATTGACGCGCAATCAACTTTTAGATGATGTGCAAAATGACGATGCTTTTATCATCGATAGAAATATAGATGTGCATATTGCAGCATTAAGAAAAAAACTAGGCCCCAATTTTGACGGAATAGAAACTGTGAGAGGGGTCGGCTATCGCTTCAAAGATGAAGAGTCCTGATTTCCCCCCACTTGTTTCAGAAGGACTTAAAAAGAACAGGATAGCAACTGCCGCTTGCGATCCTGCTTATCATGTTCTTTAATTTCTTAGCTCTTGCTTCTTATATCTGTTTTATTGTCTTTAAGCGCTCTTGGTCTAGCCGAATCCAGAAGTGCAATTGTTTTGAGATTTGAACAGCACCTGGTTTTGCACTTAATTTAGAAACGAATTTCCTTTTAGTTAAGCAAATTTCCGCTTCGCCTGCCTTTCTTGCTGTGCTGTAGTAAAGAGCCAATTGCAAAGCATCTTGCAGACTTTCCGGGTCCGGTTTTTCTATTTCTTTATCCGATCGTAGAATCACATGAGAGCCGGAAAAACCCTTGACATGGAGCCAAAAATCTCGCCCGTTGGCTAATTTGAAAGTTAATTCATCGTTTCCTTTTGCATTTTTTCCCACCCAAAGGCGTTGACCTGTTGTGGAAATAAACTCTCGATAACATTTTGATGGCTTTGGTAAAGATTCTTTCTCAACCTTTGCATGAAGAAAGAGCGATTCTTTTAGTTTTAAAATGTCTTCGATTGAATCGAATTCTCTATTGAGAAGATTTTCAAATGTTGCTTTTTCTTCCAATACCCTAGTTAATTGCTTCCTCCATGGTTCTTTGCCGGCTTGCAATTTCTTTGCCTTTTTGTATCTTATTTTAAGTTGCTCTTCAGCGCTTTTCATAGGGTCGAGAAGAAGGCGACGCGGTTGATCAGTTATCCAATCGATGATTTCAATTTGAATCATCCCTTTTTTAATCGATGAAAAATTGAATTTTAATAAGTCAGCTTCATGTTTTATTGCTTCCCACTGATCGCAAGCATTGATTTGCTTTAAGATTTTAGCTTCTTGTTTTAACAGGTTTTTTAGTTTTTTTGTGACAAGGGAAGCGATGATCTTTTTTTCATTCTCAAATTCGTTCATTTAAAGGTACTTATCATATAGGATTCTTGCTTGATGGCATGTAATAATTGACTGACTTTGTCTGTCTTTTCCCATGTAAATTCAGGTTCATTTCTACCAAAATGGCCTTCAAAGGCAGTCTTGCGATAAATGGGTCGATTGAGATTCAACATCTCTATCATCCCTTTTGGGGTTAAGTTGAAGACAAGGGGAATAACAAAGTTTAATAGATCTTCATTAATCACACCTGTCCCAAAAGTATCGACTTTAATGGAAATGGGATAATGAATGCCAATCGCATAAGAAAGCTGTACTTCGCAACGCTTGGCGAGTTTTGCTGCAATGATGTTTTTGGCAATATAGCGAGCTGCATAAGAGGCTGAGCGATCGACTTTCGTCGGGTCTTTTCCCGAAAAAGCTCCACCGCCATGCCTCCCCATTCCGCCATAAGTGTCAACGATGATTTTTCTCCCTGTTAAGCCGGTATCGGCTGCCGGTCCCCCCAGGACGAATCGGCCGGTAGGATTAATAAAAAATAATGTGTTTTCATCGATGAGTTTTGACGGTACAATTTCATGGACTAATGTTATCATGTCGGAAACAATTTTTTCATTTTCAATTCCATCTGCATGCTGGGTAGATATGACTACGGTGTGCAATCGAATCGGCTGATGAAGCTCATTGTATTCCATTGTCACTTGCGTTTTTGCATCCGGGCGCAGATAGGGAAGTTCTCCATTTTCTCTTTTTATTCGCAATGCACGGACAAGGTGGTGGGCTAACATGATCGGCATAGGCATTAATTCGGGTGTCTCATCAGAGGCGAAACCAAACATAATTCCTTGGTCTCCGGCGCCTTGTACCCGATTGATGTTTTGATTTTCGTCGACTCCTTTTGCGATATCATTCGATTGTTCATGAATTGTTGAGAGGATTCCGCATGTTTCAGCGTGAAAGCCAAGGCAGGGATCTGTATACCCAATTTCAGCAATTGTGTTTCTTACGATTTTTTGATAATCAATGCGGGCTTTGGTGCTTATTTCTCCTGCCAGAACGACTAATCCCGTTGAGACAAGTGTTTCACAGGCAACTCTTGCATGTGGGTCGGATGTTAAACAAGCATCTAAAATGGCATCTGAAATTTGATCCGCAACTTTATCAGGATGGCCAATAGAGACCGATTCTGAGGTAAAAAGAAAATGGCCCATTTCACTCCGATAAAGGCTGAAAAATAACGATCAATTCTTGTAATTTTTGATAGAATTCATGTTTTTTCTGCAAATAAAATATTCGGTTTTGCATACCAATTTCTGCTAAAACATCATCAGATAGTCTTAATAAGCTTTTTAGCTTTTTTTCCATTATTTTAGGATTAAAATCGTAACAGGTTCCTAAATGAAGCTGTGTTTGATTAGTATAGGGAATTAGACATCTGGCATCACCGATAAACTCATTCATTGGAGGAGCATCGATGGTAACCACAACAGAGGCAGCTGAAAGGGCTTCCATGATGTAATGGCCAAAACCTTCAGTTTTGCTCGGGCATAAATGTAATCCACAGGCATTTTGCAAGCTTCGCAGGTCTTCTTGGGGAATTCTTTCAGATATCCATTCTAAATTTTTTCTTTTAGAATGATAGGGGTTTAGAAAATTAAGGACAGTTAGGATGGGTAAAGAGGTATTTCCTAACCATAATTCCTTCAATTTTTCTGTCCCTTTTAAATGGCTGCCCCCTGCTAAATGAAATAAATGGTGGTAATTTTTTTTTATTTCTTGTTTATAACAATCGGGGCTAGTAAAGCCTAAATAATACGTCGGCAACTTTAAATTTTTAAAGATTCTTTCCACTTCATGTGTTCGGCAAAGGATGAGATCTATCCTTTCAAGCAATTCAGTCGATTGGTCATACCACTCAGGGTTGGGAATGAAAAAATTAAACTTTGCCATTGGAAATTTTTCAGAAAATAAGTTCTGAATAAAGATATTGATATGCGCCTTATTCCATTGGCTGTCCAAGAAGTCGATCACTTTGACATGGCAATGTAGACTTTCTAACGCTTCTTTTAATACATGAGCATCTGTATCTAAACCTTTGCCATTCATATGCGTAAAAATATTTACTTTTAAGGACCCTTGTACGGGTAAAAGAAAAGAAATTGTTACGAAAAATATGAGTAAGAAAGAATAGACTTCTTGCATAATTCGTTTTCTTTGCTAAAATGAGAGATTTATGGATCCATTTTAGCAAAGAAAACGAATTATGCAAGAAGTCTAATTAAGCCTATTGTTTATTTAAATATTTTTCTTTGGCAAGAAGAGATGTTTAATTGTAACCGTTCACGGGGTCTAGCAGGCTTCAAACGTGATTCTGAGGGTATCTGGAAAATCAAAAATGCTCGCAAATAGCTGTTTTTGACTATTCACTGCGCTTTTTGATTTCCATCTGCACCTCATAATCAACGTTTTAAGCTTTACTAGACCCCGTGAACGGTTACGTTTAATTTTTGAGTACTACTTATGGTCACTATGCCTTTTTTCGCACAATCGGAAGAAACACCTGCTGAATATTTATTTAATGAAAGCAAATTTATTTTTCCGAATCCCGAATTCATAAAACAAGCCAATGTTCAAACGTTCGATCTCTATAAACAAGGGGAAAATTTCGAAACATTTTGGGAAGAGCAGGCAAAAAATTTGCATTGGTTTAGGACTTGGGATCGCGTCTTGGACTGGAATCCCCCTTATGCAAAGTGGTTTTTGGGAGGTAAAATTAATGCTTGTTATAACTGTTTAGATCGACATATTCTCTCCGGTAATGGACAAAAAATTGCTTTAATGTGGGAAGGTGAAAAAGGTGCCGAAAAAATTCTGACATATCAAGATCTATATAGTGAAGTCAATCGTTTTAGCAATGCACTAAAAAAATTAGGGATTAAAAAGGGAGATAGAATAGCCATCTACATGCCAATGATTCCTGAGGCTGTTGTTGCCATGTTAAGTTGCGCTAGAATTGGCGCCGTGCACACGGTAGTGTTTGGAGGTTTTTCATCAGAATCTTTAAAAGATCGCATTCAGGATGCAGAAGCAAAATTGGTGATCACCGCTGATGGCGGATGGAGGCGAGGTAAAATGACTCCATTAAAGGAAGCGGTCGATATTGCAATTAAAGGATGCCCTACAATTGAACATGTCGTTGTGATCAAACACACAGAAGAATCAGTAGTAATGGAGGAAGGAAGGGATCATTGGTATTGCGAAATTGTTGAAAAAGCCGATTCTTTTTGTCCTGTAGAGGAGATGGATTCGGAGGATTTCCTTTTTATCCTTTATACTTCAGGGACCACGGGGAAACCCAAAGGAATTGTTCATACAACAGGCGGATATCTCTTGGGAGTGACTCAAACAACCCGCTGGGTTTTTGATGCTAAACAATCTGACATCTATTGGTGTACTGCCGATATCGGGTGGATCACAGGACATAGCTATATCGTCTATGGTCCCTTGTCAAATGGAATGACTCAATTGATTTATGAAGGAGCACCCGATTGGCCTTCGCGCAACAGGCTATGGAAACTGATAGAAAAATACAAAGTTTCAATTCTTTATACAGCACCTACTGCTATCCGCACATTTATGAAATGGGGAACCGAGTGGCTGCAAGATTGTAATCTTTCTTCACTGCGGCTGCTCGGATCTGTTGGAGAACCGATCAACCCAGGAGCATGGTTATGGTATTACAAACATGTTGGAGGGGAGCGCTGTCCGATAGTGGATACTTGGTGGCAAACAGAGACTGGCAGCATTATGATCGCCCCAATGCCCGGTCTAACCCCTTTGAAACCCGGGAGTGCCACCTCACCTTTGCCTGGAATCAGCGTTGCAGTCATGAATGATAGAGGAGAATCACAAGTATCCGGGTTGTTGGCAATCACCAAGCCTTGGCCTTCTATGCTGAGGGGGATCTATAAAGACCCTGCAAGATATGAAGCGACTTACTGGAATAAATGGAATGGCCAATATTATTTTACAGGGGATGGCGTCAAAAGGGATGATGAAGGATATTATTGGTTAATGGGCCGTGTGGATGACGTGCTGAATGTTTCAGGGCATAGATTCGGAACAATGGAACTTGAGAGCGCTTTTGTCGATCACTCATCGGTTGCCGAAAGTGCAGTGATAGGGATTGACCATTCCATTAAAGGACAAGCAATTGCCGCCTTTGTTACCCTCAAAGAGGGCTTTACTTTCAGCGAAGAATTGATAGAGGAGCTCAAGCAACATATCGTCAGTAAAATTGGTGCAATTGCCCGGCCGGATAAAGTGATTTTTATCTATGATTTACCCAAAACGCGCAGTGGAAAAATTATGAGAAGATTGCTTCGCGATATCGCTGAGGGAAGGCTTTTAGGGGATGTGACGACTTTATCTGATCCAACAGTGATCCATGAAATAAAAAAACAATATGAAAGTGACATTTGAAAATTTCCCTTTAGATGCCAAAAATTTCGAAGGGAAAGAAGTTGAAGTCGTCGGTTTTTGGTATCCTAAAAATGATCGAGAGGGGATGTTGTCTCCCTATCCAAGAATTAAAAGCTGTTGTCTTCAAAAAGTAGAGAATATCGAAAAAGAAATCTTTGTTTTTGGAAAGGATTTCAACTCATTCCCAATCGACCGCGCCCTCACCTTGAAAGGGAAATTCATGATAGATCCCCTTTATAATTTCAATAATGAACTTTTGCAACTCTATGTATTGAAGGATGCGCAATTAGCTCCTATCAAAGAAATGGGAAAGGAAATTTTGTGGTGTTTTGGAATTGGATTTTTTGCCCTAGTACTGTACTTTACATTTTGGGCAAGAAAAGAGGCTCAAAAGAACCCGAAAATCGACTGAACCTGAGATTCTGAACAGGTTCTAATGAGGTGACTCATAGACACTTTCTTCACCGACTGGGAAGCGGCACTGAAATAAATCGCAATTTTTTCGCTTAAACTTCACATAGCCTCTTGTTAAATTGTTGAGCCCTTTGTCTATAGGATCCAATTCATACTCAGTATCTTCTTTTTCTAAATTCCACTGATCAACATTCATGAGATTTTCGATCGGTTGAAAGCAAGGAGCGCAGGTCCACTCAGGATCACCCCGGTTTAACTCCTGTTCTAAATGTCCATAGAATTTTCTAAACTCATACAGTTTAGAAGGTGTGAAGGGACCAATGATGACAGCTGCGACAGAAATAATCGTAAGTGCGAGAGTGTACAAAGGCGTTCTAAATATATCGAAGAGGGAATTTTTTATCTTTTCCTCGGCTGTTTGGATAAAGTCTTTAAAGGATGCGCCTTTTTTCTCTTGATAGGCTTTATAAATTTCAAGAGGAATTGAGATGGGAAAAAAGACATGATATGCCGTTTTTCCTACACCGACAAATGGGCGAAGAACAGATAAGCAGAAACATTTTTTCCATATTGTCAACACAGTGCAATCGGTATAGAGATTGCCATTGGATAGATCGCAAGTAAACAGGCATGTATGTTGGAGTATCTTTTCCCCTTTTTTTTCTTTCCATATCCCTTTACATTTAGCCCAGCGCGAGTCTTCTGCTTCTCTGTAAAGCAAGGAGTTTAAAATAGAGCTATTATTTAAGTGCCAAGTATTGAAAGAACTATCCATATCAGACATTATACATTTTAATGTATTAATATTAAATAGTTTAAATTTTGTGGTTGGAGTGGGCAAACCGCGCCGTAACCCAAGTCGTCTCGACCTGCCTGTGTGAGCTAACTATTTTCGGAAGCCTGTGCGAGCTCCTAGAGAGAAAATAATCTCGAACCAAATGTCCTTCTAAGGTAGCAATCAGGGTCTTGGTCGGAGTGGGTAAAAGGATAAAAACAACAAAGAGCCCAGAGCGCAGCGTTGGGAGACTGAAAGCTGTAGAAAGCTTCTCTCCGAAGATGGATTCAAAAATTGTACAAAGTCGAGTATAAGCATAACGACAATATGCAATAGCAATTCGCGCCATTCTAGAAGAGCTCGAACTTTTTTTATAAGGATTATTTAAATTTTAATCGGGCAAGGACAAGCAGGCAGAGACACGGGATTGCAGTTTCGAAAGAAGTTTATTGCATAAAATCAAAAATTATTAGAAATATATCATATATACTGCTTCCAGCTGAATCTTGGACTTTTGGGCTGCTTCAAAGCCCCGGGGTTGAGAGATCGCAAGAGGAATGGTATTGATTTAATACTATGCCTCTTGCGATCTCTCAACCGCGGGAGCTTTCAAGCTAGCCCAAAATTCCAATATTCAACTGGAAGCAGTACATGTCCTAATCTATCTTAAATTATAGAGGTTATTATGCTTAGAAAGTTGCTTTTTAAGGGGTTGGTTGGCTTGACGGCGTTGACCTTTTTTCCTTGCTTTACGCACGCGGATGAAAATGCTTCACTCAGCGATATCGTTTCAAGCGGCTCAGATTTAAAAGCTCTTAAGCGTCTCGATAGAAGAATCGATGCTATTGAGCGTTTTGATGAGCGGTTGAAAGATGTTTTAAAAGGTTTTGCCGGGAGGATTGCTGTTCTTGATGACAAATTGGCAAAAGCGTTGGAGAAAGGCATTAAAGGTAGGAGAGGAAAAACAGGAAAAAGAGGACCTCCGGGTAAACAGGGAGCTCGCGGTATTGCAGGTCTCATGGGACCCACAGGTGCCGCAGGAGCAACAGGCGCCACGGGAGCCACGGGAGCCGCGGGTATTGGCTCCGGTACTATTATTCCTTTTGCTTCTTACGCAGTTGTAGCATTAACTACAGGAAATGGTGGTGTTGCAAATAGTTATACTCTCATCGCTTTTGGAAATTCAAATTTCGTGAGTGGCTCACCCCTTACGATAGATATTACAAATGGGGCTCAGAATGGATTCGGTGGATTCCCATTTTCCATGTCTCGTTTAGGGACGATTTCAAGCATATCAGCTGAGTTTGGCATATCAAGCGATGTTAGTATTCCAGCTGGTAGTGTTTTAAATGTTCAACTCTACTCAGCCTCTCCTGCTGATCTGACTATTTTTACTCCTCTTCCTGGGGCAATAGTCATGATTCCTATACCAAGCACTAGTGTTACGATTGGGGAATCATTCAATGCGATTGCAACTAATTTAAATATTGTGGTGCCGGCTCAAACAAGGTTACTTATGGTACTTTCTCTTACAAATACTTCGGGAGATCCTACAGTAGATGTCTTACGTGGATATGTTGCAGCTGGAGTGACTATAGACTAAGAGCTTTATTCGCTTGATGCAGCCGCGCTCTGCGGCTGCATCGTGATCGTGATCAAATGTTTAAAGCACCATTTTTTCAAGTGAAAGGGGCTGGGCTCTGAAAGGAAATTTCTTGCTCTTTCCATCAAATCTATGATGTGCTCTGACTGCAGAATTACCACGTGATATTAGTTCTGAAGTTCGCTCGGATATTTTCATTACAGAATCCTTGAGAATGATCGATCACCAGATGCACTTTACAGTTGCCAAATTTTTATGGAGATGCAAAGATGGCCCCTCAAAAATTTTGGGGGCCATGATGTTTCAAATCACTTCTTTACTGCGCAATCCTGTTAATTCTCCTTTTATCCATGTTAGCAAAACTCTAAGGATGTATTCATTCGCAAAGAATATTTTTGATGAGTTGAGAGTGAGTGGACGAATTCCAATACAAAGAACGTTTAAGAGAAATCACTCTTTTTTATCCCTTTTTCCTTTTTTTAGAAAAAAAGTTCTCATTGCAGTTCCTGAAAATCCAAAAGACAAAGTTGTTTATTTAGCGCAGCATTATCCGGATCAAGTGGTGAGCTATATGAAAGATAAGGGAATTTGGGATGTAGAAACAATCAACCAATTATATTACATTGTAAAAATAGAAGTTTTTTTTGTTATTCTCCGAACCTCTCCACTTATCAATCAAAAAGAGATCATTTCAATTCTGAAAAGATTTGATTATTCTCTTATTCTGGAAGCTTTAGCGACCTTCAACTTAGCAGAAAATATTCGCGAGGAATTAGCTTTAGAGCTTGCTAGCAGCTCACCAATGTTTGTGGAAAGTTATATTAAAAATTTTAATATTCAAAATTCTGAAATTTTAGAAAAAATAGGGATGAACATTCTAAGTAAAACTCCCATTTTAGTTTCTGGATATATCAACAATTTACAAAAAAAAGAAGCTGCTCTTTTGGAAAAGCTATGTCAAGAAATGCTAAAAAGAGATCCAATTTGTTTTGTCTCTTGTATAAAAGAAAGTAAAGACTTTCTCGATGACAATGTGAAAATAAGATTCGCTAAAGAGCTCCTTCATAAATGCCCCCAAGAGCTTGGGCATTATATCAATACTGCCGGAATGAGAAAAAATATTCCTTTGATCGTAGAATTCTTTCGTGAATTCATAAAAAATAATCCCAATCTTTTAATTGAGTTTCCTTGGCCGACAATTGAAGAGGCGAATCTAGACGAAGAAATTGAATCTTTGGTAAAAAATCATCCCACAGTAATTCTGGAGGTTGTTGGGAAAATTGAAGATGAAAAAACATTGGAAAAAATAGGTTTTATTTTATGTGAATACAATCCTTCTTATTTAGGAAAATTTATTTGGAAAGCTTCTATTAAGGATATAAAGATAAAAGAATCATTAGGTTTAACTTTAATTGAGAGAGCACCTGCCCATTTTTTAACTTATATAGAAGTAATGGCTCAAACGATACATCGATTTAGCGGACTCTATGCTATTCCTTCTGCATCGATAAAAAAATTTGGAATAGCTCTCATACACAAAGACTTGGAAATTTTTCTTGATTTTGTTCTTGATTATGGTTGTATGAACGGCGAGCTTTTTGACACCTTTTCTTTAGAACTGCAAAAGAAATCACCTGCCTATCTCATTAAATGGCATAAAAATCTCGTTTTGCAAATAAATAGGGATTGTTTTACGAACGTATTAAAGAAAGTAAAAGAGAATGAATGAAAGGGGCCGGTCCCTTTCACACTCTTACGCAGAATCGCAGAGCCCTGCCCTTTTCATATGCTGTTAAAATCTTTTTACATTTTTCTCATGAATTTTATAAAACATTTGCAATCATTTCTTATATTTACACTAGAGGCCAGTTTGAAAAAAAGTGAGGTAGTATATGAATGTCCCTAGTCGTCAACCCTATGATGTTAGAAAATATTTTCAAGAACATCCAGAAGCTGAGAAATGTGAAAAATTCAGAGGACCAAAAAAAGGTTGGGTAGTCTATCCTAATCAAAATATAAACAATCAAAATGCACAAACTGAAGAAACACAGAGAGTAATCGAAAAAACTAATGCAGTAACGTATAAAAAAATTTCAACACCCACCGAAGAAGAGAAACAGCTTGCAAGTGCAAGGGCAGAGTTCGAAACTGTGAGACACTTTGATTTTGGGCATTATAGCGATCAAACTTCAAGTTCGTCAAGATCGGCAGATCCACCACCAAAAATTGACAGCCTTGCGACAATAAACGCGCAAAAAAAAGTGGACGATTTGATGAAAAAACGGAGCCAAAAAGAAAATAATGGTGTTCATGACTCTGGTCCTACTGATTATAGCAAGTATCGAGATATTGTGGACTACTAGTAACAGGGCTTAGATACCAAAAGAATCTCCCCGATTGATATTAGAAATGAGATTTTTTTGGCTAAAGCCTTAAATAGACAGCTTGCATAATTCAACGTTGACTTGATGTTGACCGAAAAGGCGCTCAGCATGTTTTTGGAAACTTTTTGGATCATCTGAGACCAAGTATTGGTCTCTTCCCTGCTTGATCGGAGAAAGGAGATTGGTTTCCTTGAGCATTTTTGCTGCTTGCTCGGCACAGGTTGTTGCCGAGTCTATAATAGTGATATGATCGCCGACAGCGCGTTGAATATGGGAAAAAAGCAAGGGATAATGGGTGCAGCCAAGCAAAATTGTATCGATTTCATTTTGCTTAATAGGGGCTAAATATTCATGGATGATGAGTTCAGTGGCAGGATGATCTAACCATTGCTCTTCTACAAGAGGAACGAAAAGAGGACAGGCGATCGGTAAGATGTAAGCCTCTTTAGAAAGGTTTAAAATAGCTTTTTGATAAGCACCCGATTCGATGGTGCCTTTTGTCCCTAACACAGCGATGCGTAGATTTTTTGAAACAGAAACTGCTTTTTCGGCTCCCGCATCGATGACGCCTAAAATAGGAAGATTAAAGAGTTGTCGCAATTTTGGGAGAGCAAAGGCTGAGGCGGTGTTGCAAGCGATGACTAAAAGCTTAATATTTTTTTCTAATAACATGATGGTATTATCGATCGAATAGCGGATAATCGTTTCGCTGCTTTTGTTGCCATAGGGAAGGCGAGCTGTATCGCCAAAATAAATTAAGCGTTCATGGGGAAGCGTGTGCACGAGTTGCTGCATGACAGTGAGCCCGCCCACTCCCGAATCAAAGATACCGATGGGATTTGAGGTGTTCTTAAAGTCGTTTTTGAGTTTATTCATGGGATTTTAAGGGTTTTGCCGACGACGATTTTATCGCTTGTGAGTTGATTGGCTTCCTTTAAAGCCTGGACTGTGACCTTTTGCGAGCGGGCAATTTTCTCAAGAGAGTCGCCGGATTGAACTTTATATGTTTTACCAGATTCGCTTGTTTTAAGTGCGATGTCTTTCGCCGATTCTTTTGCTTGCCAAGCGTCTAACATTGAATGAAAAGCCAATTCAAGATTTTGTAAATTTTGGTTTTGAGCATTAATTAAAGCTTCTATTTCTAAAATTTTTTGTCTATATTGACCTAAAACAACTACAGAATCATTGGATTGTGTTTTTAATTGTCTGATATCATTGCTTAAAGCTTTGAGTCCCTCTTCTAAATGTTCTATCGATTGATTTAGCGTTTCTATTTTGCCTTCCGAATTTATCGTTGTCGCTTGAGTCGATTCACGCTGAGATTGAATCTCTTCGGTAATCTGTTGTCTTAGATGTTCATAGGAGGCCTCTTGTGCTTGCATTTTATTCTCAAAAAGATGCATTTCAGCTTCTCGATTATGCATTTCATGCTTGAGATCAGCCATTCCATTTTTAAGTTGTCTGATGATAAGGTTGAGATCTTCATTTGGCTGAGGGCGAGGGGGTTGTTTTGTGGGCGCAGCCCATCCTGCTGAGGTAAGCAAGAGGGCTGCAAAGAATAGATTAACGCTCATAAATTTTGAACTCATCACGTCGATTTTTTGCCCAACCCTCTTCGTGACGTTCTAAAATAACAGGTCTCTCTTTGCCGTAAGAAATAGTAAAGAGGCGATCGGGATTAATTCCATCATTGACCAACAAGCCTCGCACAGTATTCGCACGTCTTGAACCCAACGCTAGGTTATAAGCTTGCGGGCCTCTTTCATCGGTGTGTCCTTCGATAAAGACATACACATTGGGGTGAGACGCGAGATATTCAGAAATAGAGTGAATCGTTTGCAAGTTTTGAGATCCTTTGACTAAATCGCTATTATAATCAAAATAAATGGGTCGAAAAATATTTGCGAGTTGCGGATGTGTGCTTGGATCCCGAAAGGCTTGAATCCCTGGAATAGAGCTGCCTTCTTCGCCTGGAGTTTCGTTTGCTGGTCGAGTCATAGCGTCAGCCACAGCTAACTCATGATTTGGATCTTGCAATGGGACAAAGTCTGAGTTTTGAGAAGAGAGAGTGTAGGTGTCTGAAGGGCTATAGTCATAATCTTGAGGATGATATGAGAGTGTATTGTCATTGAGATTTGAATAATAACTCTCTTGGTAATCCCTATCTTGATCTTGGACATTGTCTTCCGGTTCAGGACAGCAGTCATCTTCAACGCATTCAAAATCACTTCGAGAACCCACTTGTCGTGAATCTCCATGCTTTCCGCCAAGGGTTTTTACTCCTCTTTGCACATGTCGCCCGGCTGATTTTGTGTCTTCCCAGACATCCGAACTCGATCTATTATTTGAGCAACTCTGTAATAAAACAACAGAACTCAAAAGTGCTAAATATAAAATTGATTGACGTGATTTCATAACGGATTCCTTAGAAATTAGAAATGGATGAAAGCAATTTTAGCATAGATGTGAGCATCTTGGCAAAATAAAATGAAAAACAATTCCTTGTTATTGGTTATCAGTATCTTGGCTCCCAATTGGGAAATTGTTTTTCACCTGATCCAAAAGTGATTTGGGTTTCCTCTTGTTGATTGAGATGGGTAATAAATAAATTGCTCGATTGAGGGTCGGATGTATTATAAACTACATGCATGCTATCTGGCGCCCAAGAGGGGTTTTCTTTATTGCCCTTGCCTGTTGTGAGTTGTGTTTCTTTTTTTGTTTCCAAATCAAAGACCCAAATTTGTCTTTCCCCGTTATTGCGTGCACAATATGCAATTTTTTTTCCATCTGCTGACCATGCAGGGGCGCTATTTTCGCGATTTGTTTTTGAAATTAAGGTGGGTTTAATATCTTGGATATTAGCACCGGCTTGCGGGATTGGCATCATATAAATTTTTGGGGAGCCATCTTTGTTGGATACAAATGCGATTTGATTGCCATCGGGACTGAATGTTGGAGACCCTTGCGTTGCATGGCGTGCAGAAAAAATTTGTTGAGGTTTGCCAATTGCCCCTCTCTCAGGGCTAAAGGGTTGTATAAATAAATCGGGGTTGCCGGTGATGTCGCAAATAAAGGCAACTTTATCCCTTTGCTTAGAGACAGCCGGCATGAGCTGATTCCCTCGTATGGATGTCACACGAAATTTTTTACCATTTTTTAGCGAAGCAATAAAAATTTTTGGTTGTCCCAATTGATAGGAAACATATAAAAATCCCCCAACCATAAATTTTGACTTAGGAGGTAAATAAATTGGGGTGACACATGTTGAATTTTCGTGAGTTAGTTGTCTTAAATTGCCTCCATCATAATCTGATTCCCAAACCTCTGAAGTCCACTTGGTACTATCTTTTGAAGTTCCGGTTTTAATGGTAAAAAGAATTTTTGTTGAAGCGATGCCATCTGTCCCAAATAAAGCTTTATGGATGGCATCTGCTAACCGATGGATTTGCCTTCTGTCATCATTCATTTGACCGGAGAACTGAATGGAATCGATCGTTTTTAAGCTTTGCTTTTGGACATCCAAAGCCAATGTTTTGATGACATTTCCATCGAGTTGCGACTTGACGACAAATTGAATATGTTGTCCTTTCCAATCCCCAATCGATCCCAATTGATTAAAAGATTCATTCTGCCCAAGCTTGTTATTAGCCTGCGTTCTTTTAACCAAAAGTGTGGAACCATTATGGTCGAGATCAAAAGCTAAAATTTTTTCCAATTGTTGAATATAGCTCTCACTTAAATTGGATTGATTCGCAGCAAGAGGAAGCAAGTAAAGAGGCGCAAGCGGGCTTTCAGTTGCAAGAGTGACAGTGAATGCATCGTTCTCTTTGGCAAAGATGTTGGTTGTTTGCAATAGAAACAACCAAAGCAACAAATAACGTGCCCCTGCCCGGAAAAAAATAAACTTAATGAACAGCATACACAAATAAAATGAAGAATTGGATTTTTTCATAAGTCCTTCTAAAAAGTTTCGGGCAGAGGGGCACGGGCACGTCATTTAGAAAAAGAGTCTAATAGACATCTTGCATAATTCCATTTGTTTGCTAAAATGGATCTTTGACCCTGATTGCTGCCTTATAAGCGGGTAGATTCGAGTTCTTTTCCTCTAGGAGCTCGCAAAAATAGTTGAGCCATATTAGTCAATATGGCTCAACTATTTTCGGCAGCCTGTGCGAGCTCCTAGAGAGAAAATAATCTCGA
>JANWJE010000103.1 GCA_025451995.1 Parachlamydiaceae bacterium
AATGGGTAGGTTTTTCTACCAATATATCGCAGTTCTTCACGGTTACAGTCACACTCATCGGTTCGCCTATACAACCTGAAGGAAAAGTGGGGGTAATCAAATAGGTGGCTGTTCCAAAAGAATGTTCCGTTAATCGTAAAGTTTGAGCTATTAGGGATCCACTCCCATCTGACGCTCCGATGACCCCGCTCTGAGAAACAGTCCAATGAAACACAGTGTCCGGAACATCTGAAGAAAGCTGGATAAACGACGAATTTCCACTGCAAATGATTTGTCCAGAAGGTGTGGCTATTCCATTAGGAATCGGGCTAACGGAGATTGTCAATGGAATAGATGGGCCTGTGCATCCAAAAGAGGTTGTCGGGGTAATCGTGTAAGTGGCCGTTCCGGGAGTGTTGGATGTCGTTGTTAAAGTTTGCGCAATTGTTGAACCGTTTCCATTAGAGGCTCCGATCACTCCATTTTGGGAGACGGTCCATTCAAATGTTATTCCGGACAAATTCGCACTCATAAAAAAGAAAGCTGTATCGCCTGAACAGATTATATCATTTGGGGTAGTAATGTTGAAAATTAAAGGAAGCCAGTTCCAAGTGTCGTTTAAATTGCTTCCCCCATTGGTATGC
Source organism: Parachlamydiaceae bacterium (assembly GCA_025451995.1). Classification (GTDB taxonomy): domain Bacteria; phylum Chlamydiota; class Chlamydiia; order Chlamydiales; family Parachlamydiaceae; genus JANWJE01. The sequence goes on from JANWJE010000103.1 coordinate 624, forward strand.
AGTCCACCAAAAAGAATTAACTGATTGCTGGTTGAATCATAAGCCATTGAAGCGCCTAAACGAGTAGGAGGGGTATTCGAATCAGGCGTATTAATTTGTTCCCAGGTGCTTCCATTCCAATTCCAAGTGTCATTAAAAGCGCCAAGTGTTCCATTAAAACCACCGAAGAGGATCAATTGGTTAGTGGTAGGGTCAAAGGCCATGGAAGCGTCATTGCGAGCGGGTGGTGAAGTCGCAGGAAATAATTGCGTCCAATCCGTTCCATCCCAAGTCCAAGTATCGTTAAGATCTACACCTACACCGTCGTTACCGCCGAAAAGAATCAATTGTCCGGTAGTGGAATCAAAAGCCATCGAGGCATTTAAGCGAGCGGATGGTGCACTGCCATTAGTTAAGTTTGTCCAAGTCGTTCCATCCCAGTTCCAAGTTTCGTTTAAAGAAGTTGTCCCATCATAACCCCCAAAAAGGATTAATTGGCCGGTGGTTGGATCGAAAGCCATGGTCGCGCAACAGCGAGCATCAGGTGATGTGGTAGGGGGTAAGTGGACCCAGGAATTTCCATTCCAATTCCATGTATCACCTAGAAATGAAGAGCCGTCAGCGCCGCCAAAGAGGATCAATTGCCCTGTGATTCCATCATAGGCCATTGCAGCTTTATGGCGAAGAGGGGGCGAATTCGTAGTCCCATCATTTAATAGCGTCCATGTAGCTCCATTCCAATTCCAAGTATCATTTAAACTTCCCGTGCTATTTTCGCCTCCAAACAAGATCATTTGACCTGTTGTCTGATCAAAGGCCATCGAAGCCTCATTGCGAGCAGGAGGTGGATTGCTGGGAGTTAGCTGTACCCACTCTGCACAGGAGCTTGTATAAGAAATACCTTTCAATTCCGGGGTGTGTAAGCAAGCTAATAATATTAAAACAAAAAAATAACGAATTTTTTTCGGCATATCTAAAACCCTTAAATAAGGCTCTTCATTAAATTTCAAAAAAACTTAATATTGTAATCGGATTAATTTTTTTGCAATCATTTTAAAAAAAGGCTTCTTGCATCATTCGTTTTGTTTGATAAAATGAGAGATTTTTGGATGGATTTATACTGAAATTTAGTGGTAAAAATCGCTTGCTTTAAACATATATTCCAGTCAATCTTCTTGTAAAAAACGCGAGTTTTGGATAAGGAATGGTCTCCTTCGAGGATCTTTATCTTCCAGCTTTGAAAATTTTTTCTCACCTGTAGGGTATTCGGCTATAGGCTTCGAAAAAATTTTCAAATCTGAAAAAAAATCTCTCTCGAATGAGCTGCATTCCTTATCCAAAACTCGCGTTAAAAAAGAATTTCACCAAATCCTTAGGAGAAATAAATGAATAAAGAAAATAACTCATGGTTCAATAAACTGGAATCGCTAATCCAAGAAAAACATATGCTTTCTCATCCATTTTATCAAGCATGGACGTGCGGGATGTTAGAGAAATCGACTTTGCAAAATTACGCAAAGGAATACTATCAACATGTAAAAGCATTTCCCACCTATATTTCGGCTTTGCATAGCCGTTGTGAAGATACTAAAGTGCGAAAAGAGCTTCTCGCGAACTTGATCGATGAAGAAGTTGGAAATCCTAACCATTTGGACCTTTGGAGAAATTTTGCCATTGGTCTTGGAGTGGATGAAGAGGAGTTGGATGGCCATCAACCGAAAAAAATGACTAGAGACTTAATCAATACCTTTCGAAATTTGTGCAATACAGGCTCTGTCGTCCATGGTTTAACAGCTCTTTATTGCTATGAAAGCCAGATCCCCCCAATTTGCCACACAAAAGTAGAGGGTTTAAAAAAATGGTATGGGCTAACAGACCCGGAAAGTTATCGCTATTTTACCCTTCATGAAACAATGGATATTGAACATTCCCGAGAAGAAAAAGAGCTTTTGCTCAGCTTAGTAGATGAAAAGGAATCAGAGGCTGTTTTAGCAAGCGCTGATAAAACGTTGAATGCTTTAGGAAATTTTTTAAGTTCGTTTTTATGATTGCTTTCAAAGTTTCATTCATTTATACTTCCACTAACCTTCATTTTAAACATCAAAAATTGCTGAAAAAATATTGTTAAGAGGTTCAGAATGTACGCCATTATTAAAACCGGTGGAAAGCAGTATCGCGTTGCGGTAGGAGATGTCATTGATGTCGAACTGCTCAGCTCCGACGTAGGCGCTAAAGTCGAATTCGCAGAAGTGCTGTTCGCTAACGACGGCTCTCATACACATATGGGACAACCTTCCATTGCTAATTTCTTAGTCCATGGAGAGGTCTTGGGGCAAGTCAGCGGTGAAAAAGTGACAAGCTTAAAATATAAAAGAAGTCATAATCAATGCCGTAAATGGGGTCACAGACAAAAATATACTCGTGTAAAAATTACCGGCATTGATAGCAAAAGTCAGAAAAAGGAAAAATAACCATGGCACATAAGAAAGGGCAGGGTTCAACCCGTAACGGACGCGATTCACATTCAAAGCGTTTAGGCGTAAAAGTGTGTGCAGGCGAAGTCGTTAGAGCTGGAAGTATCTTGATTAGACAAAGAGGAACAAAGTGGCATCCGGCTAAAAACGTAGGCCGTGGCACAGATGATACGCTTTTTGCTTTGGTCGATGGTGTTGTCGCTTTTCGCTCTGCTGATAAAACTTACGTTTCAATTGAAGCAGGTTCTTAATAGTTTTTGTTATTTTGGAAGAAGAGACGAAAGGGGCTTAAGTCCCTTTTGTCTCTTTCTTTAAACCTCTTTCGAAACTCCATTCGCTTGATAAAAAGAATCTTTTTGGCGTCTTTATTGCCAAATTTTTTGACCATATTAAACCGGGTGTACCACTTATAGGCGGGCAGATTCGAGATGATTTTTCTCTAGGTGCTTGCACAGGTTACAAAAACAATTGGACAATGTTTAATTAATATTGCCCAATTGTTTTTGCAAGCTTCTAGAGAAAAAGTACTCGAATCTGCTGCCCTTCTAAGTGGTACACCAGGTTTACTCAATATGCTCTCAAAATTTGGCAATAAATCCACCCAAAAATCTTGTCTTTTCTTAAGCAAAACGAGTTTCGAAAGAGGTCTTTTTTAGTTTTTTAAAATAAGTTTATTCTATGTTTGTCGATCGCGCTCACATTCAATTCACAGCCGGAAAAGGGGGCAACGGTGTTGTTGCTTGGCGAAGGGAAAAATTTATTCCTAAAGGCGGGCCATCGGGGGGAAATGGTGGAAAGGGCGGTTCTGTCATTCTTGAAGCAGATACGCAAATTTCTACTCTTGATTGGTTTCGACACCGCCGTTTGATTAAAGCTGAGAATGGGGGCGAAGGGGGCGGAAACTGTCGCCAAGGACGGAATGGGAAGGATTTAATTTTGAAAGTTCCCTGTGGAACGTTGGTGAAAGATGGAAGAAATGGGGAAATTTTGCATGATTTCACGCAAGATGGCGAGCGTTGGACTCTATGTAAAGGGGGAAGAGGCGGAAGAGGCAATGATAGCTTCAAAACGCCTACCAATCGCGCTCCCAACCAATTCACCGAGGGAACTTATGGAGAGCACAAAGAAATAGAATTAGAATTAAAGCTCATTGCAGATGTGGGTTTAGTGGGGTTCCCCAACGCTGGGAAATCGACTTTGATTTCAACATTGGCAGGCCTCAGGGTAAAAGTGGCTGCCTATCCATTTACGACCCTACAACCAAATTTGGGCTTTGTCGAACTTGAGAACTATAAACGGATATATATTGCCGATATTCCGGGAATTATTGAAGGAGCGAGTGAAAACCGAGGTCTTGGCTTAGAATTTTTGCGCCATATTGAGCGGACTAAGTTATTGATTTACATTCTCGATGCTTCGGGAATTGACGGTAGAAATCCAAGCGACGATTTTAGAGTCCTAAGAGAAGAAGTAGGGGCATACAATCCTGAATTGCTCGATCGCCCCTATTTGGTTGTCTTAAATAAAATAGATGCTGAAGAATCCAAAGAACATATTGTTCAATTTCATAAACACTTTAACTTTCCCTCACAGACGCTTTTTGAAATATCGGCTGCATATGGAGAGGGGTTAGAAATCCTTCTACAAGAGATTGTCAGAAGGATTTGTCACTAAATCGGAAGTTCCACTTTTTGATGGTCCGCTTTTTGTATCTTTTTGATTCTAAGCATCTTTGCTATTTGCTTTTAGTGTCTATAAACACAACTGCGCAAATGCAAAATGCTTAGAATCAAAAATCTAACAAAAATCGTTGCATCAAAAAGTGGAACTTCCGCTAAATCGGAACTTCCGCTAAAGGTTCTAAAGGCTCACAACCGGTTACACTTTGCCAATACAATTGCATTTCAGGGGATAGATAGCGGAGCAGGCGATTATAATTAATCGGCCATCGATGGTGATGTTCTGTGTCGATAAAACATATTTTAGAAGATCTGTTAAAAGGGATATTTCCTCTGAATACTGAATCAATTAATCCTAATTCTGTGATGATCCGGTACAGGGCATCTAAATGCTCGGATGTGATCTTTCGCTTGAAAGCGATGCCATTATGATGATGATTGAGTATGTTGGCATCTTCAACAAGTAAAATAAAATTTTTACGAAAATAATCCCCAGGCGGTGGTGAGGGGGTGATGGGAAGAGGATATATCCATTTCTTTGGAACGTCAAAATATTTTTTATAATGATTGTCTTTAATCCATTTTTTTATAGATAAAGCCCCCGTCGCCCTTTTGAAGAAATTGTCCCATTCAGCGGCATCCTGATTATCTAAATAGGCTTTCACCAAGAATCCCTTCAAGCGGGGATGTTTTCCCACGAGTAGATTTCCAGGTTGCTTCGGGGCGTTCACTTCAAATCCTGCGGCAATGAAACTTTCTCTAGAAAAGGTCGCTCGATCTGCTTGGAAAATTTCATCGAGAATTTCTTTCGCAGGATGTTTGATAGGTAAAAAGTAGGGTTTGAGTTGATCCCATATCTCTTGTTCTACATAAGGATTATAAGAAAAAGAGAAAAGATTGAAACTAAAGAGTGCGATTAGAAAAAAAAGTGTTTTTTTCATTATTTCGGCGCTTGTTGCTCACATACTTCAGATAAACCTGCGATAGTCAATAGCTCTCCCGGGGCTGCAGATAGATAAATCACATTTAAGAAAAGGAGGGAAAAAAGTTTGTTTTTCATAAAATCTCTTTTGTTTTTTCTACTGATTATTTCCAAAGGATGTCTAGTTTATTGAGTTTTTCACAGATGGTATTATGTAATTTTTAATCTTTTCATATTTACAATGCGATGAAAGAAATCTATTTTTACTGTGGTATCGTAGCTCGTTTTCGAATATCATTCAACCTTTCAAAAGAAATTTTTTATAAAAAATTTAATTATACAAAATGGTTGTTTAATAAAAAATTAATAATTAAATGGTATAAATTTGTTTTAATTTAAATAAAATGGAATGTTTTATGCTAATCTCTAATATTAAGTCATCTAAAGCAGAAAAGTCTTATAATGAAAATAGGGATATAGGAAGAGGGTGGAGGACTTCACGGTTGGAATTAATTGAAAATGATCCCCGTTTTAATATTATTGCCAGGGCTTCAAATACCTCAGACTATTTTGGTTTGCTGTTTGATAGAAGAGGATTAGACTCAAAAAAATGGATGAAAATTATAGATGGGAATAAGACCGAAGGATGGATTCATATTCGAAGCGCAATATCTCGTTTGAATCTTACAGAGCATGAATTAAAGGAAATCACTACTGTAGAAGAGCTACAAGAAGAAGCGAAAAAATATAAAACGGTTCTCGATAGAGCCCTTGAGTTAAATCTGAGTGGAGAAAAGATTAGAGAATCGATAAAAAAAATAAAACCCCTGAATCTGAAAAATGGCGCCTATGAAATTACAAATAGTGAAAAGAAATTTTTTGTTACGTCGGATGCAGTTTTTGCATTTTCTGATGAAATAGACGATGGTCTAGAATCCACTATTCACGAATTGAAATACTATCAAAAGGGTTCTGCGATCGCTGAGGTTGATCGCATTGCGAAAATCCCAAAAGAAGAAAGTTGTAAATTATTGATAGCTAGATCGATCCGAACTCTATCGGACATTTATCAAAAAATGGATGCAAAAGGGAAAATGGTGATAGGGATTGAGCCAATTCCTATAAAAATCTTGGATTCTATGAAAAAAGAGAATGGTTACATTACAATTCGTTTTGAAGGATCCCTTTATGCTGTTTTGCAAAAAAATAAGAATGAACCCGTAAATATCGAAACAAAAATTTTTCAAATTTTTCAGTTGTTAAGTGGATTGGCGATAATCCATGATTGCGAGAAAGTGCATATGGACATTAAACTAGAAAATATATTGGTGGATGGGGATCTGGTTTATTTAGCTGATTTTTCCGGAGCTAGATCTAAAGAAGATGTCCAGCGGCATTTTGTTGCAGATATATTTACAGCGGAATGTTGTGCTTATGGGGATCGGGTTGAACGTAGAAATTGTTTACTGGGGGGGCAATACGATCATCTTTTTGGTCTTGAACAAAAATCGGATGTTTTCAGCATGGGACTAGTCTTATATCGACTGTTTGATCCTGATAATTATCCCTATCCCAATTATGAAACAGAAGATAGGCAAGTAGCGGAAAGAGATACTATCAGTCCTAATTGTAAACAAGAAATGATAGAGCAAATTAACTCTAAAATGAGAGAAGTTCCGGAAGAGATTAGAAATATTATTATCCAAATGTTAGAGCCAGAGTCTGAGAAAAGAATTTCGGTGGAGGAAGCCTTAAAACAACTCACATCGCTGCTTTCTTCTAGGCATTTTCCTCGAGTGAATAAACTAATTGAGGCTCAGGGATGGTCGCTAGATGGATACTCTGAAGAGTCGAGCAGTTGCAGATAAAATAATTTGCATATTTTTTGGCAGTCGAAAGAAGAGTTTTGGTTTGATTTTACTTAAATCCAAATTCTTTGGCTCTGCTTTTGCATCTGCCTGCATCGCACAACTTATTTAAGTTGTGCTGCTTCGGCACCAGCTTCGCTTGATGCAAAATAAGGCCGCCTCCTTGTTAAATTTTCCAGCTTTCAACTGGAAGCAGTATATTTTTTTTTCTAATTTAAAATGGAGATTAACTCTTCAATCAATGTGCATTTTTCTTTGGTTAGGGGCTTAAATCCGGCAAATGTATTGATCCCCTGGCCATGGAAGGAAGTTGAAGTTTTCGATAATCCTTTTTTTAATGTTGCAATTTCCCGATTGCCTACTCTATCGGTATTGATGACAAATAAAGCCATCGGAAGTTCTTGATCGATCAGTTTGAATTGCATTGTTTCAGGCTTTCCTAAATCCCCACCGGCAAATGCATTGCTAGCAGCAAAGAGTCCAAACACCTCCCCATTCTGCAAGCCAGAGGCAGCATCATAATAGTTGTCGTAGACGACAGTGGCTACTTCTTTTGAAAGATGTTTTGATCGCAAAAAAGCTTTAGGGAAATAAAAACCGCTAATCGAATCTCTGATTAAGCCAATTGTTTTTCCTTTCAGATCGCTCCATTGTTTAATTTGGTTGCCTCGAAGTGTAATGAGTGCTGAATAATAAATAGAGGCACCTGTGTTGTCTGTAGAGATTGCAATAGGCTGTATTCGATTGCCCATTTTCTTTTTTAATTTCAGAAAAGGGGCTAACTTTACAAATCCGCCATCGACTTTCCCTTTTTCAAATAAATCCACAAAGCTTTCAACTCTGTTATAAAGCTTAAAATCTAAAGGAATATTGGTTTTTGCACTCAAATTTTGATTAAAATTTTTCAAAATCAAAACGGATTGATGGCATATTCTGCGATTTTTTGGCGATTTTTGAGCGCACACTTCAGAAAGATAACCGATTGTCAATGGGTGGTCTAAAGCTGCCGCAACATTAAAGTTAAATATGAAAACTAAAAGGGCTAAAATTTTTTTCATCTTAAAATCCACAAATTTTTTTGTTTTGTTATTTTTTAACAAGAGAGAGTTTAAATTTCAATGATTTCAGTTGATGATTCGACAGTTTTATCCCAAGTGAGTCCTAATTCATTTAATTTTTCGCATGTCTCATTATGCAACCCTTTAACTTGGTCATACATTCTTTTATTGATAATGTTTAACTTTGCCAGCGGTAATCCCCTGACCCACACGGCAGCTAAAAATGCATGATCCATGCTATTTTCGCGATAATAAAAGCTGATTGTTTTGGCGAATGCTAAATAGGTATCCATAATTCTTTGGATGAGAAGATTCCCTTTTTCTATTAAATCCTGTCCATTTGTTTGTACAAAATTTTTATTTCTTTCTGCAACAGCAGCTTGACGGACTTCTACGGGGGCTGTTAGATGGAGAACTTGAATAGTATAACCCCGTTTAGCTAGCCCTTCATATAGAGACAAGCTATGAGGAGAGGTAGAGGTTGTTCCAAAATAGATAGCATAATTGTTTTTAATTAGATTGGCTAAAATAATATGAGTTGCAGCATTGGAGCCGGGTCTCCATTTATTATAGCAATCTAATAAGAGCGACTCCTTTTCCGATTGTGAGGAATAAGACTTTTCTGAGACGCTTTTTTGATAGGTTCTCGCCATCTGTTTTAAAGCAACATCATCTGGACAAATATAAGCAATCGTTCTACCGCTGTGTTTTTCCGCTTCGCGATGTTGCTTTAACAAGATCGTTTTGCCGGCACCCGGTCCTCCCGCCGTTAAAATAGCAGTCGGTTCTTGAATGGGGTTTTCATCGATAATTCTTTGATAAATTTCTGTAATATCTTGCTTTAAGCTGAGAACTTCTTCTTCGCTATAGCCAGCGAAGTAATCAAAACCTTTTCCCTCTAAAAGTTCCTCCAAATTGATTTTTGGAAACCAATAATAAAATCCATTTGTATCATACAGATTTTCAAAACGAAAAAGTTCTTCATTGATATAACAATCATGTTGAATGTGCATGTTTAATCACATTCTCTTTAAATAAGAGGGGATAATGGGTTGTCCGGTTAAAGCATTCCACTCGCTCACTTGAATAGAGCCATCGGGATTGAGAATTTCTAAGCTATAAACAGGCAAGAAAATTTCTGTTTCATTTCGAATTTTAAAGTCATTTCCAAAGGCTGCTTGTGCCATTGCTAGAATTTGGCTTTGACTATAATTTCTTGGGGCTTTTTGTCCCTCTCCTAATGGTTTAGAAACGACATGTTGTTTAATTTTGGTTTGCGGAGCCACAAGAAATTTTGGATGTTCAAAATGCAATTGCAATGCATTTCCCTTCTGAACAATTAGATGTTTTTGTTTGGCTGATTCTACCCAATCATTCAATTGTTCGCGCTCGACTTGAAGCTCTTTTTGCAGATCTTCAATCGTGGTTGAGCCTTGATGGCGGACGAGTGATTGTAGAATTTTAAAATCACTTCTCGTCGCTTGACATTCTAAACAATCGCGATAGCCATGGGTTGTTTCCCAAGTTTCGGTATTAATGACCATTTCCCCGTCGTTTAACCCCCAAAGAATAAATCCTTCCTTGGTTCTTCCCGAATCGGGATATTTTACATCCAACAATAGATAGGGGTAATATTTTAAGACTGTGTTTTGAATGGTTCTCTTTTCATTTCCCAACAATTCATGCTTTCTCGCATCGATGATTTGTTCAGGTAAGAAACGCGCTTCTAAAGTTGCAATGTCGCGATTGTCGACATATTGCAACATTTGATCTTTTAAATTGGATAATTTTGGCGAGTTCCAAAACCACCACCCTCCACCCCCCACAAGGATGAGCAAGAGAAAAATAGGGAATCTTTTAGAGCTACCGGTTTGTTCCTTTTTTGCCATGGCAAAACTCCATTTTTGACCAACATCCTAGCTCTTTTTTCAATATCATTCAACTTGGATTTATAGATAGCTTCCATCTATAATGAAGTTATTTTAAAGAACCATATTTTAAAAATTTTGTAATCCTTTCTTTAGTTTCTTTTCCTTTAGCCACTTCAATGACAAGGTTTTCCAAATCTTCTTTTTGGAAGGCTTGCTTTGCGTTATTCACTTCTAGAAAGACAAGCGTTGCAGTGAAACCAGTCCTCTTGTTTGCATCATTAAAGGGGTGATTGCAAACAAGATGATAAAGATATGCAGCCGCTTTTTCATAGACAGACGGATACATTTCCTGACCGAACATTGCGGCTTTCGGAGCATCTATTGCGGACCAAAGAAGGTTTTTATCACGAATCCCGGGTAGACCGCCGTATCTTTTAAGCATTTCGTCATGAATTTCAATAATTTGATCGATGATTAAGTATTCAATCATTTGTCAGCCAGTCTCTTGAGAACATCGTCGTTTTCACTAATCACTTTGGTTAAAGCTTTTTTGAATTTATTTTCACTCAAATCGATATGTTTTGCTTCTTGCTGCTCTATATTCTCGCATAAAGATTCAATAACATATTGGCGCATACTCACACCTCGTTTTGCTGCCAGCATCTTAAGATAAGCATGTTGCTCAACAGGAAAATCGATGGTGAGTCTAACGGTTTCTTCTTTTTGATGGCGCTGTCTCATAACAACCTCCCTTTTATTTTATTGTACCGTAAATACTGAAATAAGTCAAATTAACAGGCCCATCAGCAGCACCTTGTTAAAGAATTAGACCTCTTTCGAACGGAAGTTCCACTTTTTGATGCAACGATTTTTGTTAGATTTTTGATTCTAAGCATTTTGCATTTGCGCAGTTGTGTTTGTAGACACTAAAAGCAAATAGCAAAGATGCTTAGAATCAAAAAGATACAAAAA
>JANWJE010000104.1 GCA_025451995.1 Parachlamydiaceae bacterium
ATCTGCCTGCATCGCACAACTTATTCAAGTTGTGCTGCTTCGGCACCAGCTACGCTTGATGCAAAATAAGGCCGCCTCCTTGTAAAAATTTCTACGTTTGAAGTAGAACGAGTATATACTGCTACCAGTTGAATCCTGGAATTTTTACTGCGTCGGCAAAGCTTCGATTTTGAATCTGGCTGCATCGCACAACTTATTTAAGTTGTGCTGCTTCGCCAACGGCTACGCCTGATTCAAACTCGAGCTACCTCCTTGTAAAATTTTCCAGGATTAAACTGGTAGCAGTATATTTTCTTTGTAACAGTGTAATTCTTGCATTTTTTTGCTTTTCCTCAAGAGGCATGCGAATGGGATGGTCCCACACAGTTCCTGGCCACGCTGGATCATTTGAAAAGCGAGCGATTACATGCACATGCAATTGAGGCGTTTTATTTCCAATTGCTGCTACATTCAATTGAGTGGGCTGAAACTCTTCCCATAAGACTTTTTGAATAAAATTGAGTTCCTTCATCAATTGCATTTGTTCTTCAATTGTAAGATCGATCAGTTTGCTGCAACCATTTTTGCGTGGAACAAGAAAGAGCCATGGATAATGACTCTCATCTTCCATCAATACTCGGCATAAAGGCAAATCATAAATAAAAATTTTGCGAGCCAAATTTGGATGCAATTCAAAACTCATAAATATCCCCCACCTATATCATTTTCTTCACTTGACAAAAAGTGAAGTTAATGTAAAAAACAACATTACACAAAAACAAAAAGGGCAGTTATGCATTGTACTAAACTTATTTTTACTTTCCTTGCTTTTTTTTTGAGTTTGCGTTTTTCTATCTTAGCCATCCCTGTGATTACCAGTGTGTCACCCCACTTTGGTGATACTGCAGGCGGAAGTGAAATAACAATTTCCGGAGTTAATCTTGTCAATGTCACCGAGGTCTTTTTTGGTAACAGTCCTGCAACCATCCTTTCTACTTCAAACAATAGCATCATCGTGACTAGTCCGGCTCACGTTCCTCAGACCGTTCACATCACAGCTGTGGACATTTCGGGGACTTCTACAAAGAGCGAGGCAGATTACTTCGTCTATAAGGGCAACTGGCGAGCCTATACATTAGATGGTGATACAGATATAAGCAATAATCTCGCCTATATAGACGTCACTACTTTGGCTGTATCTCCTCCGGTGACTGTCGGATCATCGGCTTCCTTTATGGTTTGCACTAGCGACGGCACAAAACTTTTCACTATCAATTATGATAGCAATACCGTTTCTGTAGTCGATAATAATTTAAACCAAGTCATTTCAACGATAGGGACTGGGGCTGGCCCTTATGCCGCCTGTATCACACCTGATGATAAATATGTTTTTGTAGGAAATTTTAACGACAACACAGTTTCAGTCATTGATGTTGCAACCTTAACTGTGATCGAAACCATTATAGTGGGAAATGGACCCTACATTATGACCATTTCACCGAACGGCACCTTTGTTCTTGTGGCAAACTATACAGATAATACGGTGTCGAGAATAGATGTTTCCAGCCTAACTGTCACGGCGACATATTCTGGATTTAATGGACCTGTAGCTCTAGCCATTACTCCTGATAATTCATTGGCAGTTGTGTGCAATTACAATGATAATAATGCTTCCATTATCAACCTCAACAATGGATCTGTGTCTTCTCCTATTGTTACTGGAAATAATCCCGTCGGTGTTTCCATTACCCCTGATGGAGCGCTTGCGCTTGTAGCTAATTCTGGAACAAACACCCTCTCTTTTATCAATCTATCTACTTTTGCAGTTGATAACATGATAGTCGGCAATGCTCCCTACATTGCAATACTTACCCCCGACGGCTCTTTAGCGACTGTTATCAATGATGCCAGTGTAGCAGGCAATTCTGTCATGACTATCGATGTAGCCAGCAGGCAAATTCTCGCAACATACCCCTACCCAGACCCAGAGGGAATAGCGATCACTCCGGATGGAATGCAGGTTTTATTTGGTGGAGATGATGCCCCCGCCCCCCCTGCTAACCCCTATATTGTAGAGAAGGCGAGCTTACAGGCTCCCTATTCCCTCTTAGGCAATACCATTCCGGTGGGATCGGACACCCTTTTAATCCTTCCCGATCCAGCCCCCCTTGCACGCTTTACTTTTTCCATGGTTAACCAATATGCTTTTTTTGATGCCGGCGCCTCATTATCTCCTATTGGTTCAATTGCCATTTACCACTGGGACTTTGGCGATAATACCACTTTGATTACAACTCAACCACAAATCGTCCATCAATACCCCGGGACAGGAGCCTATCAACCCACCCTCACTGTCATCAATTCTGCTGGCACATCTCTCAATCGAATATATAACTATCAATCTTCTGGTTTATCAGGCGATGAGATGATTGGTCCGACTTTGGTACGCGCAGGAGGACCTAGTGCACAATCCTCTCAATCTATTGTTCTTGTTGGACCAACAGTATTTATTCTCAATCCAAATAAAGGAACAAAAGCAACACATGTGGAAATTATCGGTGAAAGCTTCGATAACGCAACCAGCGTTAAATTTGGCAATAAAGAAGCCAAGATTCTTCAAGTGACTCCAAACACCATCATTGCATCTGTTCCTAAATTTAACAGAAACAAAAAAGTTTTTGTCACCGTAACAACTCCTCTTGGAACTTCAGAGAGAAGTCAAAATTCTCTTTTTACCTATAAAGCAAAAAAAGAAGGTTCAAATAAACATTCAAAAAAGTTTAAAAAGACCTCTCGAATGAGTTGCAAGTGATGATTTTTTTTGGCAAGCAATACAATACATTGCCCCACAGGCTAACATCATCCAATAAAAAGCAGCGCTTCCAACCCATCCTGTCGTTTTAAATAACCAAAGAGAAAGGGCGACTGTAGGCGTACCGAAAATTTGAGAACCGAGGGAATAGGCAAAAGAAAGGGTCATGTATCGTTCCTCATAGGGAACGAGATTTTGGGCCCAAGAATGGTAGGGGGCAGAAAAGCCAACACCCATAATAATAAAAATCATCCGGATGATGAACGCAGTCATGTAAGTCGCACCCTCTAATGCGCTAAATAATGGAATTGCAATAAGAAAAGCAGCCATACTGGAAAGCATCATCATTTTTTCCCTAGAATATCTTTTGGCAAGAATACCGAAAATTGGAAGTAACAGACAATCTAAGAAGAGAAGAAGCGTATTGACATGCATCATTTCATCTAAAGAAACATTTGCAATCAAGGGAACAAAGCCATTCATTAATACTAAAGAAACAGCATAGGAAGCGTATGAAAACCCGGAGACGAGCATAATGGTTAGAAAAGGATGCCAGCTGAATTTAGCGTACTTTTGCCCCCTCTTTTTAATTTGATCTTTCGTCCCGACATTTACCCCAGTTCTTAAAAAGAGTACAGAAAGGGCTGTCAAAAAGCCAAATAAGTAGAGAATGCGCCAACCTTGATCGATGAATTCCAAGAAAAAAAGAAGAGAGACTGCTCCTGAGGCTAATAAAATACCTGCAATTGTCGATGAACCAAATAAACCACTAATAAAATCCTTTTTCTCCTCCTCACTATTTTCTAATAAAAAAATGGCGCCCCCCATTGTTTCCCCTGCCGCAAAAAAAGCTTGTAAAAAGCGGCTGAGAAGGAGGAACAGCTGGGACAAGCGACCCACTTGTTCATAGACCGGAATAAATCCCATTAAACCCGTCGTGATCGCCATTCCGGCAAGAGAAATAACCAATGCTTCTTTCCTTCCTTTATTGTCTCCAATAAAACCAAAAAATAAAGACCCTAATGGTTTTGCAATGATCCCGATTGGAACCATGCAATAGGTCAGTATTAAAGCGGTTAAGGGATCTGCTTCAGGAAAAAAAAGAGGTGCAAAGACAGGCGAAAGGAGGCTAAAAAGGGCGCTATCATAGTGCTCTAATACATTGCCTAATAGGATGGCAGCATACGTTTTCTTTGAATCATTCATTAGACCTCTTGCATCATTCCATTTATTTGCTAAAATGGATCTTTTTGAACAAATTGTTCTCTTATGCAATCAAAGAGGAAATTATTTTTTCTGAAAGGATCCAACGACAATCCTTTCTCATATGCCTCCCAATATCTCCAATCGAGCTTACCGGCACCTAATTCATAGTCCATCGAATCCCAACAATCTTCTCTAAATGAATAAAAAGCCCAATGCCATTTCTGTTCGTTAAAAATTGCGATTAAATCTTTTAAATACATTTCAGCACCAATAGCTGTCCGATCGCATCCAAACTCCCCTACCAATATCTGAGAGGAAGGAATTCTATTTTTGTTTTGCCATTGCAACACAGGTTGAAGAAAACTTTCAATCGCGAGTTTATCCCAATAAATCTCTTCATTGTGATTTGTATCTAAAAAAGAAGGAATTTTGCCTGGATAAGAATAGGTTCCTAAATTCATTTTTCGAGTGGTGTAGTTATAAGGTTCATACATATGAAAAGAATAAAGAATGTAGGGATCGTCTAGTGGCCTTAAAATTTCAATCGCCCAAGGAGTAGCAAACATTCCTGTGTCTAATATGATGGGGGTTGCTTGATCAACCTCTCTAATAGCTCTAACAGCATTGCGGTAAAATGCATTGAGATCTGACAAAGAGTTTTCGATCGTTTTTTGCCATGTGGAAAAACCAAAGGAGCGAAAGTCTTTATTACCCGTTAGGCATTCTGGATGAGGTTCATTTAAAATATTATATCCAATAACTGCTGGATGCCCTTTCAGTTGATCGGCTAAGTTTTTCCAAAAGAGAATTGCTTGTTTTTGATAACGCGATTCCTGCCAGAGGCGTAGATCATCTTTGTTATCATTATTTTGTCTCCATCTTGAGCCCGGCAAGGAAAGGAGTGTGATGACAATTTTGATTTGATGCTGACTCGCTTGATCTAAAGCCTCTATTAATTTTTCTAAATCCCCTTTAGGAATCTCTGAAAAATGATCTGCATCACCAATCAAAAAATCTCTTCTCTCAGGTATCCATTTATCAGCCGCTAATCGAACAAATTGAACACCGAGATTTGAGGCTGCCTTGAACCAATCTTTGTGAGGAGCTTTATTAAAATAATTAGCACCTTTTTTTTGATGGTTCCATTCTTCCCACCTCACATTGCTAGCAAAAATTTGTGCAAAAAGAAAGCAAAAGATAATTAGACCTCTTGCATCATTCGCTTTGTTTGAGAAAAGATCTACTAGATATTTCATTTTGGTTCAAAAGCCTCTAGAGGCGCGTAGTTCTGCCAGCCGTTCAAATCAAAATGCCACCATTCAGTGGGCAGCCCAATAAACCCATGCTTTTCCATGATTGTTTGCAAAAACTCTCGATTTTTAATCTCTTCTGTTGTTGCAGATAGGTAATCACGATGTGCCCTTTCACTAAAATCGTCAAAAAGAGAGGGCATAGGAAGCTCATTCCCATTTTGATCAATCAGGGTAAGATCGACCGCTGTTCCCCGCGTATGACGCCCCCCCTTCATCGGATTGCTCACATAGCGCTCATCAGGGACGAGTTCCCAGAATTTCCATTGGGCTGAAAAGGGTCTGAAGCCATCCCAAATTTTTAAACCAAGGCGATGAGTCTCTAATTCCTCTTGAACATTTTTAAGTTTTTCCGCAGCTTCTTTTATAAGGTAACAGCGATGAAATGAATAAACGACCTGACCAGTAAAATTCTCTGAAGTCGCATATTTTAAATCTATTTTTATAGTGGGTGCAATGTCGTGAATATCTACAAGTTCAGACATCAGATTTAAAGAAATACTTATCATAAAAAAGAAAAAAAACAACATCTGTTTCATAAAATTCTCTCCAAAAAAGAAGGACTATATACTCCGTCCAGTTAAAAGCTGGAAAATTTAACAAGGAGGCGGCCTGATTTTGCATCAGGCGAAGCCGGTGCCGAAGCAGCACAACTTAAATAAGTTGTGCGATGCAGGCAGATGCAAAAGCAGAGCCAAGCCCACGCAGTAAAATTTCCAGGTTTCAACTGGACGGAGTATAGTATCTTGACTTTAGTTTTTTGCCTACTTTCTTTTCTGGTTTATGTCAAGAGTTGGGTTATTAAGAGATAAATCTCTCGTATTTCAAAAATTTAATAAGAATTGAAAGTTTTATTGCATCAACATGCAATAGATTAAAACGTAAGTTTCATCCATTTTTAAATAAACTAAAATTTTTTATAGACTAATTATATAAAATCGAATAAAATTTATTTTTTATATTAAATATTAGGATAATAATGAGTCCCGATAAAACCAAAACTTTTCCTCCAGATTCTACTTTTTATCAACCCGGTTCTGCAAAACATAAAGAAGTCTTTATAGATGGAAAGTCATACGAAATAATCGATCAAAAAATTGGTTTTGGCGAAAGAGTTTTTCATTTAGTGAAAATCATCGTGTTCTTGGCCGGAAATATTTTCTCCCTTTTTTGGTATTTCTATAACCCCCTTTTTAAATTTCAAATCAATCAACTGTTTAAAGAATTCTTTTTTGGCACAAGAGAAATAAAAATTTTAACTCCTTTTCATCCGACTCCTTTAAAAATATCAAAAAAAAAATCTCCCGAATATGATATTAAAGGGGTTGACCACTCAATTAAAAAAAGTCACGATCCTTCTTCACCATTTATTGTTCCCTGTAAAAATCTTCATTCAACCATCCCAACAACAACCTCTCACGATCCATCTGTAGAACCTCCAAGCAGCCTATTTCCCCATTCATTAAACGAAATTAAATTTATTGCAAAACTTGGAGGGACAACAGGTGCAGAAAAAGTTGAAGATGGAATAAAGAATGTTTATGCAAAAAAAATGACGAGTGAGAAATTAAAAAGAAATCACTTGCTTTCTGAATATTTTACAAACAAAGCTTATAAAGTTTTAGAAGTAAAAGTTCCAGAAGTTGCCCTTTATGAATTCTCTAGCAAACAACATATTAAAGAAGGGTTGGAAGAGAAAATTGAAACACCTGTAATGTTATCAAAATTTGTTCCAGAAGGGGCAGAAGATCTTTATTTGATTTTTAGAAAATACGGTTTAGATACAAAAAATTTATCGACATCCGGCTTAACGATCTCCAAAGAATGGAAAAATAAACATTCAAATCTTTTAAATGATATTCAGAATGAGGTTAAAAAAGGTTTTGTGGCCGATGCCCTTTTAGTAAACTGGGACCTTGCAGGCTTGGAATTTGATAATCTCAAATATGATCCTATAACAAAAGAAATTTGGAGAATTGACAATGGTTCGGGCTT
Source organism: Parachlamydiaceae bacterium (assembly GCA_025451995.1). GTDB lineage: Bacteria > Chlamydiota > Chlamydiia > Chlamydiales > Parachlamydiaceae > JANWJE01. The sequence goes on from JANWJE010000104.1 coordinate 7,303, forward strand.
GGATCATCGCGCACGTGGAGAAAAAAAGAATGTAAGCGATAGTGAAATTATTGAATTGAAGACCTTGCGTCAACCACATATGAATCAAAACACCTCTTTCCTATTTGAAACTGTCACAAATGAAGATGTTGTTAATCAAATTGAAAGCATCCTTCCAAAAAGAGACCCTTTTTTAGCTGCCATTCCCTCACATCTAAAAACAGTGATGTCTAAACGCTTCGATTGTCTACCTAAATATTTGGAAGAAGCAAAAAAACTCCCCCCTAAAGACATTTATTCTGCCGTTGCCTTCACTGCGCGATAGATAGCAATTTCATTTGATTGAATAGTCTCAGTCATGGCAAAGCTATTTCCGGAAAGGATCCTGATTGTCCATTGCTTGAAAGCATGAGAAGCTTGAGAGTTAAAATGAGAATCGGGGACCTTGTTAATAGCGTTATAGCGATAAAGGTTATATGTGATATTAGGCTGTAGATTTGAGAGTGTGATCGTCAATTGGACAGGTTTAGGAAGAGGTTGGATTGAAGTGCCATCTTGAATTTCTGGAATTTCAGTATTCACATTTGTTTTCAGCCGAATTGGGACCGTATCGCCATTGAGATCATTAACGCCCATAATAGCTGTTCCGTAATTGATATCTGTGTCTGTTAAGGAATAAATCGTTCCTGAAGGACGATTAGCTTGCTCTCTGCTCGCTTGAAAAGTCGAAAAAGGATAGGTAAAAATATAAGGAAAATTTGGAGACGTTCCCCAAAGGCCATTGTCGCTAAAATAAATGGTGTCATCGGGATAGTAGCTAAGTGATGTCAAGGGATGATTTGAACCAATGCCGAATACCGGGACAATATGATCGTAATCATTTTCACCTGCATCTGGATCGGTATCTCTATAAAAACAATATTCATTGGTATAGACCCCAATAATTACTGGATATCCTTTGAGAACGTTTCCTTTCACCCATGTTAAAAATTGCCGAGACTCTCCTTTCTCCCCATGCCATGCAATGGCTTTTAAATGCAATTTTTGCGCGGTATAGAGGTCATTCACACCTAAAAGCAATTGACTTCCTTGTTGATTTTGTGGAGTATTCTGACTGGCAATCGCTCGGACAGTATATTGCGAAAGATATTGCCCATAATAAAGCCCTGCGCTAATAAAGCTCACCTCTCCACAATATCCATAATTTTCATACCATTGAAGCCTAGGAGGGAGATTATTTTTCCATACACCTGCCGTTCGCACATAAGGTTTTGCATCAATGTTTTGAACCGTTAAAATAGCGATGTAGATTAAATATTTTATGAACCAGTTGTTTTTACGCGGCTTAATGATAGTATTCATTTGTCTTTTCAATAAAATGTTTTGTTAAGTCTTATTTTAAATGAGCAATCCTTGCTGATTCGGTCGTTTAATCGCTGCCTTTAAATTCAGTTGATTACCCATCATTTCTCCATATGAAGCAGATCGAGGACAGTACGTCCCTTTGCTTCTCTTTGTTGAAAGATTTGAATAGACTTGATTTTGTATCTCAATTAATTGTTTTTCTATCACCATCAAAGAATGTGAGAGGTGTTGATGAGTGCGTCTCATGAGCGCCTGCACCTTGCTGCAATATCCCTTTGCAATGCCGAGAAAGAAAGAATTTTTAGCTACGGCACCCTTGAAATAAATATTTTTTTTGGCATGGTCCCACATTCTTTCGAATTCATGATCGAGAACATCTGACACATATTCGGCAATCTCAACATTTTCCTTCTTACCCAAAACTTCCAAATAGATGAAAGGCCCTCCACGTGAATACACGATATTTACAAAAAAGGTTTCCAAAATTTGTCCGATTGCTCTCATCTTAGCTGTTTCGCGCCTTTGCTCCAAAATTCTTTTGCGTATATAAAGTTCATCATCTCCGTTTAAATATTTCTCTTCGATTTGATGCTTTTGAAGAAGCTCTCTCGATTTTATCAACGCCTGTTCTGCTTCATTTTCGTTCGAGCTAGAGGCTAATGCCATTAATTTTTCAATTTTTCTTAAAATAGCACTTCTTTCGTTGTCACCTTGAAAGTGTTCTTCATCAATTGTAAAAGTAGCATTTGAAATCTCTTCTCCCCAGCCCATGTCTTTGCAAAAAGTTTTAAATTCTTGACCATGAGATTGGATATTCGCGCCATGTTTAATGAATACGAGATAATGTGCGAGCTCATGCCTGATGATCGAGTGAAGTTGACTTTTTGGAGCAATCATTAATCTTTCATGAAAGCCAAGTTCAAAAAAATCCGCATTAAAATAGCCCAAAATCGGTTTGTTATTATAGATCACTATTTTAATTGGATAGGAATAGGATTGAGACCAATTATAAAAGCGATCGTTATGAACTTTTAAATTCACTTCCTTTTTAAGAATCTCTTTGATTGTACTTTTGATCTCTTGAATAAAAAGGAAAATTTTTTTTGAATAGATAAACATTAAGATCTGAATGTCCCTTTACAAATAATGTCCTGCAAGGATTTTCTTTGGTAGGAAGTGTCGTGTTTTCTTAATTCATCCGGCAATGTTTCCCCCTTCCCTTTTTTACCAACAGCGATCATCGCTTCGATTGAATAGTCGTTTGGCACTTTCAAATTGTCTCTTAATTTTTCGTAATCAAATCCACTCATGGCATGGGCGACCCATCCTTTCGCCTGCGCTTCCAAAGCTAAAGACATCCAAGCAGAACCAGAATCGAAATGGGCGGTGGGTGCAGGTTTATGATTATACTCATATAATTGATAAGAGATCACTGCAATTAAAGTATCAGCTTTACGACACCAATTCTTATTGAATTCAACGAGAGGATTGAAAAACAAGTCCCATTCAGGAGTGTCTCTTCTGCCATAATGAAAACGCCAAGGTTGATTGTTATAAGAAGAGGGAGCCCAACGGGCAGCTTCAAAAAGAGACATCAAGTCATCCTCAGAAAATCGCTCTTCACTAAAAGCCCTGGTCGATTCTCTAGCTAAAAGAAGTGGATGGATGGGATAATTAGTCTGTCTATTCATTACACAACCTCATCCTCTGTTGATGAAGAAGCGACATAATATATTAAAAACATTAATGTTTAAAAGGTGTTTTTTCGGGCACGGGCACGCACACGGGCACGAAAAGAACACGGGCACGGGGAGGTTCAGGCATTCCAAATATCTATTTTGTTGTTTAGCACTCAAACTGCTTGGTTGCTAAAAATTGAAAAATAGCCCTTGCAAAATAGTGGCTTTTTCCCTACACTTTAGCCAAATTAATCCTAACCCAAGTTCAGTGATGGAATGATGAATCCTGAATGCATCTCGTAGCGGCTCATCAAAATTCTAGTGGCGAATCCGACTCGTCAAAGTCTGTCTTCGCCACTACAATTTGACCATCCACAACGATTGACATCCATTATTCACCATCTCATCACTGAACTTGGGTTATTTCTAAGGAGCGCTTATGACTACAACACCAAAAGAAATTATTTTTGAAGAAGAAGCACGAACCTATCTTCTAACTGGAATAAAAAAGCTAGCAGATATTGTTGCCTTTACCTTAGGCCCTAAGGGAAGAAATGTCGGTCTTGAAAAAAGCTGGGGCGCACCCACAATCACAAACGACGGTGCAAGCATTATTCGCGATATCCAACTCCCTAATAAATATGAAAATATGGGTGTGGCTATGGCAAAAGAAGTGGTTCAAAAAATTAAAGATAAATGTGGAGATGGCACGACCACAGGAACCTTGCTCCTCCGCGCTTTAGTTGAAGCAGGAATAAAAAATATTTCATCCGGCGCAAGTCCTATCGGAATCAAAAGAGGAATTGACAAAGCCGTTGACGCCATTGTTAAGGAAATCGATAAAGCGGCAATTCCGGTTAAAACAAAACAAGAAAAGAAAAATGTCGCAACTGTTTCTGCATCCGGCAACCAAGAGATTGGTGAACTGATTGCCGAAGCAATAGAAAAAGTGAGCAATTCCGGAGCGATCACTATTGAAGAAGGAAAATCAACAGAAACGACCATTGAAGTTGTCAAAGGGATGAAATTTGATCGCGGCTATGTGAGCCCATATCTCTGCACAGATCTGGAGAAAATGACAATTGAAATGAACCATGCCCAAATTCTCCTCGTGGATAAAAAAATTTCAAATATTCACGAACTTCTCCCCGTATTGCAATCTATCGCATCAGCTGGAAAAGATCTTCTCATTATCGCTGAAGAAATTGAAGGAGATGCTCTTTCGACTTTAGTCGTAAATAAATTGCGTGGAACATTGAAAGTGGCAGCAGTCAAGGCTCCGGGCTTTGGCGATCGCCGCAAAGCAATGCTCCAAGATATCGCAATTTTGACGGGAGCAACCGTTGTTTCGGAAGAGATCGGTATTTCTTTGAAAGAAATCCCAACAACAGCGATGGGCACTGCAGAAAAAGTAACCATCAACAAAGAAACGACAACGATTGTTGGTGGGGCTGGAAGTCAAGAGGAAATCGCCGGCCGAATTAAACAATTAGATGCTGAAATTGCACTCAGTAAAAACTCTTATGATAAAGAAAAAATCGAAGAGCGAAAAGCTAAGTTAAGCGGCGGAGTTGCTGTCATCAGAGTCGGCGCAGCGACAGAAACCGAAATGAAACAGAAAAAGCAAATGTTCGACGACAGCTTGAATTCAACTCGAGCAGCTTTAGAAAGTGGGATTGTTCCAGGCGGGGGAGTCGCCCTCTTAAATGCGAGCAAAGTGATCGATCAATTAAACTTGGAAGGCGATGAAGCGGTAGGGGCTAAGATTGTTAAATTGGCTTGTGAAAGCCCTATTAAACAGATCGCATGTAATGCCGGTTATGATGGAAGTGTCATCCTTAATGATATCCTCAAAGCACCTAAGAACACCGGTTTTAATGTTTTAACAGAAAAGGTTGAAAATCTAGTCGATGCCGGCGTCATTGATCCTGCCAAAGTTGTTAAAAGTTCATTGACATATGCTGCTTCAGCTGCAGGCATTGTTCTTCTCTCTGAGGCACTTATCGCAGATGCCGATGATGATGATGAAGATGAAGATAAACAATAGAACATTCTCACTCTATCTTCTATTGAGTTGTTTTATCATGAGTTGGTGGGCCTTGGCCTTCCAACCCATGGCAATTCCTGTGATTATCGGACAAGAAAGCAATGAAAGTCTCGCTTTAAAAACATCCCTCCTGCTCGAAGAGCTTTCTCCATTGCATAGAGATACATTGCATCAAGCCCTGGCTGGCGACTACGCTCTCATCATCCAATTGATCGATCAATGGGATAATGACGCCAAAAAATTACACGCACGAGGCGTTAAGGGGATTCAGCGCTTGTCGGATGAATCGCTCCTGCAAGCACACCTTCTCTCTCACTTTATTTTAACATCCGATCAAAAAACAATTCGCAGGCAAAATTGTAAATTAAATCTAGATTTAATTAGGGATGATTGCGGAAATAGCATTTCTATTTCTGACCATTTTAAAAAATATCTTCCACAAACGTATCTTTCAGCGAGTATTTTACTCTCCATTGCGCCGGCAGAAGAAATCATCGCTCTTCCAAGAGGGCTTAGAGGGTTAACGAAAATTTATTCGACTGAACTTTTAAACACTATTCCCGAAGATATTGGGGCAATGAATAGCGAAAGGTTGTATTCAAAAAAACCTGACTTAGCTTTCGTAGCGCCTTATTCTCATCCCCCTTCATTAGCGGTCCTCAATCATCAAAAAATCCCTCTTTTTTCTATTAATTATCTGGATTCCGTGGAGGATATTAAAAATACCCTTTTAAAAGTAGGCCATGCGAGCAATCATATTCTCGAAGCTCAGCTGCTTGCCCTCTTTATGGATGCCTGTTTCTTTAATATTGATAACCGACTCACCTTTTTAAACGAAAAATTTCGACCAGGCCCTATCAAGAAAAAATTTCTTTATCTAAGCTATAGACAACACTATGAACAACCCACGCAAAAATCGCTCACAGGTCAGCTGATGGCACGAGCCATCTCCTTTTGTCCCCATCTCGATGGGACTATCCCTGAAAGAGAAGATCTCTGGCGTATCCCTTTTGAACAAGAGCGATTGATTCAAAGTTCACCCGATGTCATGATTATTTCAACCATGCATCCCCTTGTTGACCAAAACTTAAAGGAAACTCAAGCCTTCAACACTCAATCGATCTATTGCGTTGACGAGGTGATTCAAGACTCCCCCACACACTATCTTGCGCTCGCTTATTTCGATTTTTTTCAAGCTTTGTCAGCCACTTATTTATGAAATCCTTCTATTTTTGCATAGGGTTATTATTGATGAGCTCTTTGTTTACATTAGGGCATGGCGAAACCCCTTGGGATTCTGTTTGGAACGGTTTTTTGTTGCGCATACATGGGACATCTCAAACCTGGAATCCCCTTTTAGATGAAAGGCTCCCACGCCTCATCGTATTGCTATGTACCGGAGCCGCGCTCGCAACCTCAGGGGCTGTCATGCAATCCATTTTTCATAACCCCCTTGCCTCACCAAGTATCCTCGGAATCAGTGCAGGGGGATGTTTATCCGTTGTATTAGTTTTCATTTACGAATTGCGCTATCCCTATCCCTATATGCTCCCTTTCGCAGCGTGTATTGGCTCATTGATGACCCTTCTATTAGTCTATAGCATTTGGCGTTGGCAGACCGGAAAGGAATTAACCCATCTTATTTTAACGGGGATTGCTGTATCCACCTTAATGATTGCAATTCAGGGACTCCTTCTCTATGCGTTAAGAGATCGATGGCAATTGATTCAAACAATTACGGAATGGGAAGCAGGCTCTACAATTGATCGAAGTTGGCAACATGTGCACATGCAGTTGCCCCTGACATTAGTCGGCTTGTTTGGATGCCTCTTCTATCGGGAAGAATTAAATATCCTTGCCTTAGGAGATGAAGAAGCTGCAAATTTAGGGGTCGATGTCAACCGAGTCCGTTGGCGTCTTTTTCTTTGCATCTCACTCCTCACCGGAGGAGCGCTAGCAGCTGTTGGCATGATTGCTTTTTACGGATTAATTCTTCCTCATATTTTTAGAAAATTGCATGGCCAAGACCATTATTATTTGATCCCTTTATGTATCCTTGGAGGAGCATCTATCTTGACGACCATCGACACACTTTTGCGTTTTTTTACCATTTATGACGTTTCGATTGGGAATCTATCAGCCGTTCTTGGTGGAATTTTCTTTTTATGTCTTCTCCTAAGAACAAAAAATAGGCAGTTTGCATAAATAGACCTCTTGCATAATTCCATTTGTTTGATAAAATGGAATTATGCAAGAGGTCTATTCGCATGGCACTCAAAATTAAAAATTTAAGCTATCGCATTCATCAAAAAGCCCTAATAGAGAATATTTCTGTTTCCTTTGAGAAAGGGTTATTATATGGCATCCTTGGACCCAATGGCTCGGGCAAATCCACTTTATTAAAAACTATTGCCCGCATATGGAATCCATCGGAGGGTGAACTCTTTTGGGATGAAGATAATTTACTAGAATATTCGCGATTGGCAATGAGCAAGACGCTTTCGCTGGTGCCGCAACACCCCTCTCTCTTTTTTGACCTCACTCCTTTTGAAATGGTAAAAATGGGGCGCTACCCTCATGGATGCCGAACCACAACAGCGGACCAAGAAATCGAAAAAGCCTTAAGGCGGGTCGATGCGTGGCACTTAAAAGATCAATTGCTTTTTCACATGTCCGGCGGAGAAAGGCAGCGCATCTACATCGCAAGAGCCCTTGCCACTGAATCCCCTATTCTTCTTCTTGACGAACCCACTTCACATTTAGATTTAAGACATCAACTCGAAGTGTGGCATCTTCTCAAATCCTTAGTCAGAGAAGGAAAAATCGTTATCACAGCTGTTCATGATTTAATGTCGGCTGAACGCTTTTGCGATCAATTGATCATCTTAAACCAAGGCAAATGCCAAGCCACTGGCAGTTATCATGAGGTGATGACAGCCGATCTATTGCAACATGTCTTTGGCATCCGCCAGATTCCCGGGAATAAATTCGAGCCCACCAATTAAGATCCACCGGTGCCGATAGATTGTGGGAAGGATGAACAAAAACTTTATTAGACCTCTTTCGAACGCGAGCTTTGGATTTGGATAGCTTCATCAGCTTCTTAGTAAATCGACGGTTTTGTCGATTTGTCTGAGATTTTCTTTTCTGAAAAGTAAAATTCTTTGAAAGCAAGAATGACTCTTTCAATATCTTGTCGATTAATATCAAGATGAGTCACCAGTCGAAGAGGATCACGACCAAACACTAAAATACCCTGTGAGTGTAAAAAGGAGGGTAAGATAGCTTTCACTTCAGGTCCGATCTCCACAAAGACCATGTTCGTGTAATGGGTTATCTTTCCTTGAAGTTCTTGAATTCCCCTCAGACCTTCTGCTAAAAAAGAGGCATTCTCATGATCAATCGCTAATCGATTGACATTGTTGTTTAATGCATACTCTCCCGCAGCTGCCAAAACACCCGCTTGTCGCATTCCCCCTCCAACCATTTTTCGAAGACGTCTTGCCTTTGCAATAAAATCTCGATCTCCGCAAATGAGTGAGCCGACAGGAGCTCCCAAACCTTTGGATAAACAAAAAGTCACAGAATCAAAGTAATTGGCAATCATTTTGGGAGAAACTCGATCCGCTACTGCAGCATTAAAAAGGCGAGCTCCATCTAAATGGATCTTAAGATTATGGTGTCTAGAAAATTCATAAGCTCGCTTTAAATAGTCTAATGGCAAAACTTTCCCCCAATGGGTATTCTCAAGGGCCAATAGTTTAGTTTTAGCAAAATGAGAATCATCAGGTTTGATGGCTTGCTTTATTTTATCAAGGTTTAATGTTCCATCAGACTCTTGGTCCAAAGGCTGAGGGTAAACGCCCCCTAAAACACAGGCGCCTCCCGCTTCCCAACGATACACATGAGATTGTTGACCAGCAATGTATTCTTCTCCTCTTTCACAATGGGATAAAACAGAAAGAAGATTTCCTTGAGTCCCAGTCGTTACAAAGAGTCCAGCTTCTTTTCCAAGAAGATCAGCAGCATAAGCCTCTAATTGATTGACAGATGGATCTTCTCCAAAGACATCATCTCCCACCTCTGCGGAATAAATAGCGTTTCGCATTTCTGAAGAGGGTCGAGTGACAGTATCGCTACGCAAATCAATTATTTTTTTCATTGGTTAAGCCCTAAAGAATTTAATTGTTTTTAATTATATTTAAAATTAAATTATTTGAACATTATTAATTAATAATCAAAATTTTTTATATTTATGTCGATTTATTTTCTTCCAATTATATTGCCTCGTCCAACTGAGTTGGAACTGCAAGTTGAAATTCTTTTAAATGAGACCGAGACCGATCAACCAAAAACACCAGAATCCGACAAAGAGTCGCTCTACGGTCCTCAAGACCTTTTCAAATCATGGAAACTTACATGCATTAAAAATATCACCCATTCATTACAAAAACTTAGGAAGTGTGATTTTAAAACATGCTTATATCCTACATTACTGGCTATAGGTCAAGAGAGAAATAAAATCGCAGCCTTAATGCAAACGAGCCATCATGAAAAATTCGGACTTTTTCGCAACGACGATCTTTGTGTATCAAGATGGAGAGAATATACCACTCAGACTCATCTTTTACCGTGCAGATATAGGGAATTCAATCAAAAAATGCGCTCCTTGTTTTTTCTTTTTATGCCACTTTTTCAATACAATGTGGACAAATGTTGTTTCGAAACAGATTTTTCACAATACACAATTGAAAAGATCGATCAAACTAGGCTGAAAAGCCTGATTGAACGAGCGCGGAAACCGCTAACTTTAAGAGATAATGTAGATAGAGTAAGCCAAAATCATCTCATCGAATTATTGAATGTGCTAGGTGGAGTCCATGACATGGTCCGCAATCTTAAACTCCCCGGATTTGATCTCCCTCAGTTTCCCCAAATTGGAGATATTCAATTTTTAGTCGGTACTATTAAAAATAAAATAGAGGGCGAATGGCAACTATTGACGCGACATATCACTTGGATAAAGCAGTCCCATTCAGGTCCGGTTGAAGATGAAGCGATAGACTATTTTAAACGATATGGATTCGCTACTTTATGCCACACACCTCGCAGTTCAATCCGCCATCTGATAGACAAACATTTAGAAGGCCTCACTAAACAACTCATTCAAAAATCATACGAAGATTCAAAAGAATTTAAGAGGGATTTAGCTGTTTGGGAATATCGTATGTTTCATGTGATGCCCTTTCTTCGAGGCAGCACAAATAGCATAGAAATACTCAGAGAATCAATCTGCAATTTACTTGAGAAAGAACTCCCCACAACAACAGATGAAGATGCTTTTATTCAACCTTTTCTAGAGACCTATATAAAAGGCACATTCAGAGAGAAAGTTACAAAAATATAAAAATAGACCTCTTGCGTAATTAGCTTTGCTTGAGAATTTGATTTTCCAGATGCCCTCAAAATTACGTTTAAAACCTGCTAGCCCCCGTGAACGGTTACAATAAATGGGGATAGAATAATTCAAAGCATCTAACAGCAAAATTATTAGAGATGACATCGATTTGCCCTAATATTAATTTGGGAATTTTAGTTTGGTCGTATTTCTTTAATATGCTTTCTTTCATGATTTTATGCAGTCCTTCTCGCCCAATGATTTTAATGATTGCCCGGGCGATTGCTTGATGACCCCGATAACCCTTTCTTCCTTCATAAAGATCTTTGATCTCTCGAATATCTTCTGCCAATGATTTAATCTCGTTGAATCCCAGTTTTCCAACTTCATTTGCAATGGATTCCCGGTTTAAAATTTCTGAGGGGTTCACTTGGCTATTGAACACTCCAACGATTTCAAGGGATAAAAATTCAATATTTTCCGAGAGTGATTGCCCACTTGATTCAATGAAATTTTGAAGATGGGTCTGTTCGCTAATCATTTCTGGAAAAAGAGGAATTTCCAGTTCTTTACAGATTAATTTGCGATCTTCTTTATATTCCGCATATTCTTTAATTAATTGAGCAGAGGCTATTTTCCCATCGGAAACCATTCTAAGCCAATAGGTTTTTCCCTTTTCAAGCTGTTTTGGTATTTCAAAAATAATACGCGGTATAGATGTTTCGCTATTTGCAAGGGTGGGTTGTATGACGAGTTTATGCACTTTTTTGGCTGCAATGTTTAAATTATCAAAAACATATTTTGTCCCATTCTTTTCAATACATTCAATGGGTAGCGAAGTTTCAATCGTGGATGCGCCAATATTTTTAAGATCGATATGATATTGGGAAGTAACATTTGGAAAATTCAATGTAATTGTTTCTATAGGGTTTGAATCTTTCCCTATTAGAACGGGCCCCATCCAGCTGAAATTCAAATTAATTCTATTTGGATACATCATTAACCGTTTTTAAAAAAAATATTAAATAAAATAGAGAATAAATTCAATGGTTATTAGAATTTGCAGATGATAATTTATATTATTTTTACTATGTTTTATTATTTGCTTAATCTGAGTTCACGAGTTATGCGTGATATCTGGGATCTCTTATCATAAGTGAATAAATTTGTTGAGTCATTTCTACACTTGTTTCATCTTTTTGAATTTTTTTTCTTATACTTTTTAAATTTTCTATTTCAACTACAACATCAACTAATTTATTCTTTAGATTATTGATGAATTCGCGTCTTTCTTTAGAGTTATCTTTAAATTGATCTGGAATAATTCTTTGTTTATTAACATACTTTTCACAATTTTGTATAAATTTATTGCAATTTTCTATTAGATCATTAAATTTCCTATCCAATATGTTTTCATCAACTTTTATAACCGGATTTATGATATCAACAGGTTTTAGTATAGATGACATATTTTTTTCAAGTTCCTCATATTCATTAAAAAGTTTATTGATTTCTTTGTTTGCACTTAAATTATAACGTACAGGTAAATCAGAATCTTCATATTCTTTTTTAAGAAACTCATAAAAGTTGCCACTATTTGGAAAATCTCCATAAATTTTACTCGAATAAATGTGGGAAATTTGATGGAAAATCTGATTTTTTCTTTCAATAAATAGATTGTAACCCTGAGTAAAATAATAAAGAGGATCAGAATTTAAAAATTTATTTGTTCCACTTTTAATATCAGTTTCCATTTGTAAAACAAATTGAATATTTTTTAAGGCTATTTCAGCCTCATCCCTTGCTTTTTTAAAACTCTCAGATTGAAAAAAATTATTAAAAATTTTTGATCCAGTATTTTTAATTTTTTCATAATCTTCAAGCGACCTCTCTATTTTTTTATAAATTTTTTCTATTTTTTCCTTTTTTTGAGGAAACACACTTTCTTTTTTTGAATTTATTAATTCATTTATCTTAATTATATCCGATTTTATTTCAGTTAATTCTCCTTTTGAAGAATTGATTAGACTGAATTGTTTTTCATCGCTTGCATATTTTTCAAAATAATCCTCTTGGCTAGGTTCTCGAATATTCATAAAATCCTCCCAATATCATTCAATAAATAGCCTTATCTAATTATATAACAAAACAAAAATTAAAAATATAAATTATATTTAAATAAATTATTAAAAATTGTTAATAAAACAGCTCCCTTTACGCATCTAAATGGCATTGTTGCATAAACCACCACCGAGTCAGTGATCTCACTGGCTTAGTGGTGATTTATGCAACAAAGCCCATCTAAATTTACTTTCATGTTGTTTAAGTATCCCAAAATCTGGTAGATATGAGAGATATGTAAATTACACAATGGGGAAAATGATGAAAACTTTTTTATTTGCCTCTTTGCTTTTTAGCTTCAGTCTTGTAATGAATGTGAATGCTGCCAATAAAAATATTAAGGCTATTTATGAAGCAAAATCCAATTATGCACATGTGAAATTCTATACTCTTAAAAATGACAATGATACCTTATATGTAAAAGCAAAATTTTTTGATGTTAGCGACGTGTCGGGGATTCACATTCATACAAATGAAAATGGAAACCCGGGTCCAATTATTGCTTGGTTGGCAACCTCCAAAGAATGGCAACATGGAGTTTTGCAAAACACTCCATTAACAAATGGGAGTGCCTCCTCTTATTTTTGTTGTATAAAACAACCCAAACACCATGTCAAAAACCTCTGTTCATTAATTGCACCCCCTGGAACCCCTCTCACGAAAGATTTAAGCCATCAAGAAAGGCGTTATAAAATTGTTAAAAATGTTTGCTCCAGTTGTCCCTGGATTTCTAATGGAACATTTTTAGATATTCACGGAAAAAATTTCCAACAGGTGTATGGGTGTAAAGTTGTAGGAGACGAACCTGGCATTGACATGATCGACAATGTTAAGTTCAAGAAAATAAAAATGAAAGAAAAAAGCAGTTCATCGATCAGCGACTGAAGATTGACAACTCTAAATTGACATGAAACACATTAGACCTCTTTCGAAACTCGCTTTGCTTGAGAAAAGACAAGATTTTTGGATGGATGTATTGCCAAATTTTGAGAGCATATTGAGTTAAATATGGTCGAAAAATTTGGCAATAAAGACGCCAAAAAGATTCTTTTTATCAAGCAAATGGAGTTTCGAAAGAGGTCTGTTATACAAAAACAGGATAAGCAAGATCGCAAGCGGCAGGATTAGCAGGATAATTCAACTTAAGGTCTTCATCTTCTCATGACTATGTAAAATCATGCTCATCCATTATCTCGAGTTTTGATCACGCCTCTTCTGCCCTCAAAAGAAATTTCAATATCACCTTGCATATTACGAATATCTTTAAGGGAGTAGCGAAAATATATTGCATGATAACGATTTTTACAAGCTCCGGCATTGCGATAGGTGCTTCCATTTTTCCCATTAAAATAATTGTCAGCAATAAATTGCCAAAATTCAGGAGCCGGAGATAAAGGGAAATCACAATCTCTAATGGCGTTAATCAATACATACTGTTCTTCCATTGACCAGCTCTTTGAACCTAACTTCTTTGTTCCGGTTGTTAACCGCATTCCAGTGACGGGCTTAACTATGAGTCCTCGAGAAGAAGAGGTGGCAGAAGAAGAGGCAGAAGAAGGATGATTATTCTTCTTTTCTTCTTCTATGCATTTCTGAAATAAATCGTCGATTTCCTTATCATCATATAAAAACATATCTTTAGGAATAAGGGAAACCTGAGCCCTTTCGTCCGCCACTCTTCTATTTGCTGGAATACTTGGGGTTTTTACCCTATTGTCTATAGGGGGTATTACTGATGCTTTCGGGATATGAAGAGGAGCTTGTACCAGAGTTTTTTTCAGGATATTAACTTGAGTTTCGGCTAGAATTTCTGCCAAAGTATTTACTGCCGAAGCATTGTTTTGAGTTTTTGCTTGGGAAGATTGGGAAGGAAGAGCGCCTAATTCATTTTGAGAAGGGAGGGGAAAACTTACAGTCTTTATTTCTTTTGTGCTGATTTCAAAGGTGTCAGAAATGAAAATTTCCCCCTTCAATGCAAAAATATCTTCGAAAGAATAGCGATCTTTATATTGATGGATATAGCGCCCTAAACAAGCTTTAGAGCTCCGCAAAGTATTTCCTTCTCTCCCATTAAAGTATTTGAGAGCAATGACATCGAAAAAGAAAGTCTGTGAATGAAGAGAATGAGGGTAATACTTTCGTATACCGTTGATTAAAGCTTTATCTTCTTCCACTGTCCATATCTTCAAAGGCTCATTTGGATAAGACACTGAACTGCTTTCATGCGCTTCTGTTTTGTTTTGATTTTGTGTTGCGAAAGGTTGCTTTTGCACTGCATGGAGATTACTATGAGATTGTGAAGGAAAAGTAAGATCGACACTATTTTGTTCTCGAGAGGGTGGAGAGAAGTGAACAACTTTTCTTTCCTTCGCTTCAGGAGAAACAAAGGGGGATGATAAATTCTCTGTTTTCCTTTTGCGATTATTTGCTTTTTGATCTTTGGAAGACCCCCCCCTTTTTATTTGATTATTATTTATAAGATGAGAAATTATAGACTTGTATTTGGGATTACCCTTCAATTCATGAAAGCGTTCCATACATTGCATATATGCATGGAAGGCCCTTTTTCTGCCTTGAATATCCTGACCATTAAAGTATGTAGAAGAAATTACGCTCCAAATGAGAGGGTCATCTATTGTACGGCCACTCTCTTGAACAGCTTTCATTAACTGATCGTCATCTGATTCATTCCAGACGCCGACAGGCGAATTTCCATTGTATTTAGAAATAAGATCTGCATTAAAAACAGGATTCATAAAATTTTTTGTTTTTTATTTAAATTTGCTATTAAACTATATATTTATAGCATATTATATATTAATTTAATTTTATTATCAATTTTAAATTAATATATTAAGATGTCTAAATAAATATTCATATACACAAAAAACTTCAAAAGTTTGACTAAAAGCATGATAAAAGCAGGGATTTGGACTCGCAAAAGAATCAATGATGGGAACGATTTAAAGATATAACGATAATTTTTTTAGATGTTCAAAACGA
>JANWJE010000105.1 GCA_025451995.1 Parachlamydiaceae bacterium
AAGCGAAGGAAGAAGCACAACAAGCAGGAGAGGTCTTAGTCATTTGCGGCACCTTTTTTATTATGAGCGATGCAAGAGAAGCTTTGGGCTTCACTGAACCTCGCGATAACATCGATATGAACGAAAGCGGACTAACCCCCTCCCTACCCCATCTAGCATAATTTCGTAGAGCAGTTTATACAAGAAGTTTAATAGAGCTTTTTTTCCAAAGATTTGAGATTTTATGAGCATTCCACTCTTCACCAAATCGGCTAATGATTAGATGATCTAGATTTGGATTGAGATTACTTAACATTTCATCCATCCACTTTTCATCGAAAGTTTCAATTATTTCTTTTTGATAACTGAAAACGATTTCACATAGAATCCCCACCATAAAGGTAAATTTATCCCATTCCTTTTTGACCGATGGATCACTTTGCGCTTTTTCACTAATCGCATTATAAAGTTTGCTGATGAGATATCGCACTCTCCGCATTATTCTGCTATAATTTTCTTTCTTTAATAGCATGAGTTCCAATCGGGCTAAAACATGTGAAAATTGATCATGGACAAACTCTTTCCCAGTCGATAGGAGCGCATCGTGTTTAAGATAGGCTTTCATAAAGGAACGGTCGTTTAGTGTTTCATTGCACTCAACAAGATCTAAATCAGACAAGTGCATTTCGGGATATTTGTTTTGAAGAAATTGCCACCCATTTTTTATAGTTTCCAAGTCTGGAAGTTCCAATATTGAAAGATCGATCCCATTATTTTTAGAATAAATCAGTCGGTATCCAATTTCTCTCAATGGGGCAAAATCGACTCTCATCTGTTTGAGTTTTTTGGGCATATTTCTGCAATAATTCTCCCATTCCACCGTTAGTTCAGGAGATCCATCAAATAGGGTTAAATAGTATTCTTTAAACTCTTCTTCAGCAGCGCACGCATCCTGTATCATTTGGTCATCTTCATTGAGATAAGTGACTAGACTTAAAGAAGGCTCTAACGTTGGATAAATTTCTTCATACTTACTCTTAGCTGCAACAATATGAAAAAGACGATCAACAGGAGTCAGATCGTCATATTCCGCTCTGGGAATAAATTGATAAATGCGCCCCCCAAAAGAGGAAGGATAGTATGAGATACATTCCCAAAAAGTAGAAGATAGTTCTTTAGGATTAAAACAATCATTTATTTTCATATGATGATAATATCATATTATTTTAAAAATAGTCAATAAATAAACAAAACAACAATTAAATTTAAAATAGTATTAAACTGAGAGGCTGTGGAAAAATTTTGGCAAAATTTCTACGTTTGAAGTAGAACGAGTATATAATGCAATTGTTAATTTATAAATAATTTGTTGATTTAAAAATTAATTTTTAATAAAATGCAAAGTAATATTAATGTTATATCACAATACAACTATATCTAATTACTATTTCTAATAAATTTTTTATGAATCATATCATATTTTCCGAAGCACCTTCAAATATAAATGCATTCAATGAACTTTTAAGCCGTTGTACTAAAGACAATATGACGCCGTTGAAAATAAAACTTTCCCTGCCAAAAGAAGTGCAAAATGGGGCAGACCTTGCATTTTCATCCTTTTTGGAAGCGGTCGCTTATCCGATGCAAAGTTATCCCCTCGATAAGGAACAAAAACAACTTTTGTTTAAGAATTTTGCCCGCCTTTATCCGAGTGAATTTCCCGTATCAAGCTCAAAAACAAAAGAGAGCCAAATCGCCCTATCGATTTTCAAGCGAATGACGACGCTTCCGGATCCCCCTGTTGGATTCGTTCCATTTGATCGCTTATTTACAGACGTAGAACCTTTAGAGACCTATAAGCTTCATAGCGAAAAAGACGTTGAAGAAAGAAAGGAGCGAAGAGAGCAAAATGTTAAAGACTTTTTAAAAGATGTTAATACACTCCCTGCAGACCAGAGAATTGATTGCTTGATAGCTCTTTTAGAGCTTTTAAAGCTTGAGCGCTCTATGTTTCAACTCTCTTGGTCTTTTTTAGAAGCAATTGATGCAAATTATCGCGATATCCAAAAAAATAGCTGCGGAAAGTCTTATATCCTTTTGGATCCCTGCCACGCTACATTTATCCAAGAAGAATCTCTCAAAAATGAAGAATCTGCCAATGAATTGGCTTATGAAGACTGTGCCATAAACTTAAAAATGCGCTCTCTTGAAAAAAAGATGATTCAATTTGCCGATGCAACCCTAAAAGGAGAAATTGCCAAAATCCCTAAACCATTCCGGTGGCTGCTTCAAAAATCTTCAAAAAAACCGCGTAATTTGAACATGGATTGGAAAGGCATCTGTTTTATTTCTGAAATACAATTGCGAAAGAAAAGAAGGGAAATTGTTGCAAAGGATTTTAGTGAATCTCTCGCAAAAATTTATCATATGTACACGGACAGCAAATCGTATGTGTACACGGACAGCAAACTGATTGTTAACTTTGGCTTTATCCTATTTGCTCTTATTCATTCCCGCAAAGAGAATAGAAAGAAACAGGAGGAAGAATTTTCTGCATCTCTAATAGAGCTCCAGTTTGAAAGCAACTTATACCACTTTTGCCGTGTCTATGGGCAATATGCAGAGCAGCAACAGCAATTTTATGAAGAGATTTATGCAGCGCTTCAAGCAGTGAAAAATAGCGAAAAAGAAAAGCTTTCAAATAAGAAAACGCCCACTCCAAAAAAAATAGAAATAGAAGGAAAGCTTCCTGAATTTGAGTTGAGGCCCTTCGAGTTTAAATTCGAAATTGTCGACGATCAAATCTTCGACGAAATAGGCTCTCATGCGAAAAAACCTGCAAATATAAAGAAAAAAGAAGGCAAAGAAAGCTCTGGAGATGAAAGCGAAGGCGTTCAAACAGATGAAGAGCTATTTGAAGCCCTTCCTTCTTTAAGAGAGGCGAGCTCTTTAAGTTATGCTAAACGGGTAACTAGATGGTTTGAGGCAGAAAAAATGCACCCCTTAAACTCAAATGATTTTCCTGACTATACAACATGCAATTTTGATTATCAGCAAGAGATGATTGCATGCCATGCATTTTCCACAACTGTTGATTTATATATCGAAAAATATGCAGCAAAAACATCGAGAACCAATAAATATGGAGAAGAGGAAACCACATATATTCTTCCCGGTCAAATGGAAAAAGGCGGAAAGACCATTCGTGGAGCTTTTACCTATTGCCGCAATGCTTCCGGCATTTTTTATCATCGCTTTTTTACGCGCAGCTCCTACGATAAAGTCGTTCAAGAGATCAACCAAAAAACATTTTTGAATTTAGATTTCCCTCCCCTTTCCGGAAAGGCAGAGGAAAAAAAAGAAGGGGGTATAACACTCTCTTCCCTATCTTCAACCGAAGAGTCCATTTCACAGCACGCCTACCTAGGAGTCATAAAAATTGTCAATAAGCAAGATGGCAGTATTTTGACGCTCATTCCTGCCAATGAAAATGATACAGAATAAGATTTAAAGATCTTACTAAATTGATCTTGTGATTAGGGTCATTGCTAAACGAGAAAAAATATCTTTAGAGGAAGTGGCAAAGTTGATGGGGCGCGATAGTAGTTCAATCAGCAGCTTGATCACTCGTTTTTCTTTGCGTTATGCCAACTGTACCAAAACACAAGATTTAATTGAAAAGACGGTCGATAAAGCCAGAATTCCAGAATCGCAGGCCTGACCCCCTCGCCCCCCCTCGCCTCGCGCAGGCCTGACCCCCTCGCCTCGCGGCTTAAAGTTGTCTCACCATCTCAATCGTTACGTTAGAAACACTGGAAGGAACAACACCGTTTGTACTCGTAATAATTCCCTTTATTGTTTCTATTCTATGAGTAATTGGATCTTTTACTGGAAGACAAAAAAAAGTTAGAGTCTCTCTTTGTAAACTGGTAACATTAATATAACTAATGGTGATTGTGGCTTCTCCTGTCTTCTCATTTTTAAGAATAATAGAAAAAGTTGCCTCTGGTGGCTTTTCAACCGTTTGATTGATTAGATGTCCATTAGCGAGTATGGTGACCGAACTGACTTGTGTATGGCCAGTTCCATTTTTATTAACATTGACTTGCAACAATTCTGCAAATGCTACATTTAATGTTCCACCACTATTACCAGCAGTAAGGCTAATCGTTGCAACATAATGACCTTGAAATTCTTTTTGTTTGAATGGTTTTTTTTTAGCAGAGTCCGAACCCGAATCAGCATGTAAAGGGAAAAAACTTAAAATGCTTAAAACTGCAGATGTTAATAACATTTTTTTCATAAATTAACCCCCTATAATTTTTTTTGATTTATCTTATGCACCTAGTAAGATTTGGACTTGAACAAAAGCCTAGGCATTGAAATGTTTCTTTAGAGGCGATATAGGTTTAATATTGCCTATAAACAAATCTATTCAACCATAACAGCTTTTGTTTCAACCTAAATACCATTCAAAAGAGTGTTAAATTGCAAAGTATTTTTTCAAAGATTATTTGTCAATACTTGACTTTGTACAATTTTTGGACGAATATTCGAGAGAGAAGCAAACTACAGCGTAATAAAGCCAAGCCGACGTAGTAAAAATTCTACGTTTAAAGTAGAAGCAATAGATGTGACTTGAAATAGAGTAGCCCCCGAAATTTTTGAGGAGCCATCTTTGCATGTTGATTAAGTTTCAAATAAAACAAAGTTTCAACCATCCTGTACAGTTTCAATCGTAAGGGCCATTCCATTTAAAAATAGGAGGAGAAAGGCGATTGGAAAAAAGACAAGCACCCAAAAGCCTAACCAAAATCTAGAGCCGTTGTATTTGACGGAATAGGTCGTATTATTAATTTCAAAGAGAGTGTCTGTCAGCAAAAGCACAAAGGCTATAGGAAAGAAAATAATTAGCCAAAAAATCAGCCAAAAGATAGAGCCTCGATAGTGAAATTGATATTTTTTTGTTGTCTCTTTCTTTTTTATGACTTTTTGTTCTTCTTGCTCCAACCTGTCACTCCTCTTTTTCTTTTCAATGCGAGTCTCAATTTATCAGCCACTTAGATAAAATGCAATGACTTTGCCGCAAGAGCCAGACACCCAACCCCTAAGGCTATCGTTATAGAAGCTCCAATCAACTGTATCAAGATCGGTAGACTGAATGCTGCTACAGGAATAAAGAGCGTCAGGCTTAAACCATAGGTAAATGGCACTCCAATCACCGCTATCGCTGAAAACAATAAGGGTATAGGGGCTCCGGCTATTGCTTTTCCGATCAAGGGTAATCCAACCTTAAATAATTTTAAACTGATCGCCATGGATCCAACACTTACACTCGTGCGAACGACCTTATTGCCAAAACTCGCTTCAGCAAACGTTTCTGTATGAATTTTTTTTAAGTATTGATCTGTACATTTTAAAGCACTTTCAATCGGATGTATACCAATTGTATCAAATAGAGACATCGCTTACCCCTTGTTTTATAAAATAAAAAATTAAAAAGTAATTTTAACAAAAAAATCAAATTAAAATCAATTAAAATTAAACTAATTTGTATTAAATTGTTTATAGAAATAAATGAATGAAAAAAAATTGGTTTTATTGTTAACTTGGGGACAAAATCATTTAAAATAGGTTGACTTATGACTTTTTCCCTCGCAAACCCGCTCGAAAAAACATTGGAACGAGGAGAAAAAAAGGCTAAATTTGGCACGTTTATTGGAGCCTATGTTCCAAGTATTTTAATGTTATTTGGGGTCATTATTTTTCTCCGTTTAGGTTGGATTGTGGGAAATGCGGGCCTTTATACCACCCTCCTGATCATTAGTCTCGCCTCACTCATTATTTTCATTACCATGCTGTCTTTATCTGCTGCAGCGACCAATATTCAGGTAGGAAAAGGGGGAAGCTATTACATGGTGTCGCGCGCTTTTGGAATTGAATTGGGCAGCGCTATTGGATTGTCCCTTTTTTTGAAACAAAGCATCAGCATTGCTTTTTGCATCGTGGGATTTTCTGAATCCTTTCACGATTTATTTCCACAATTTTCTATGCAAGCTATTGGTTTAAGCACTTTATTTATTTTAACTTTACTCATTTCCATATCGACAGAGTTTGTATTAAAGATACAATTAATTATTTTCGGTTTAATTATTGCAGGGTTGTATTCTGTTTTTTCTGGAAGTGGCGTAGAAATGAATTCTCATCCCTTTTCTTACTCCACCCCCTCTTTTTGGGTGATTTTTGCCATTTTTTTCCCTGCAATGACCGGATTGGAATCTAGTTTATCACTTTCAGGGGATTTAAAAAATCCAAGCCGCTCCCTTCCCTTAGGAGTATTATCTGCCGTTATCTCAGCCTATGCAATCTATATGCTGATGGCTGCATTTTTATGGTACCATGCCCCTCAAGAATTATTGATCAATGACAATTTGATCATTCAACATATCGCTAAATTCGAATCGCTGATTATTTTAGGAATTTGGGGTGCAACTTTGTCGAGCGCTATTGGCGCGATGCTCGGTGCACCTAAAACTTTACAAGCCCTTGCTGAAGATAAAATTGTCCCTTCATTTCTTGGAAAAGAATTCGGCTTTCATCGGGAACCGAGAATTGCTACCGCTATCACCGTAGTGATTGCCTTTTTTGGAATATGGTTTGGAAGTATCAATATCATTGCACCTATTTTGACGATGATCTGTTTAATTTCATACTCCACCTTAAATTTAGCAACTGGTTTAGAAGATCTAATGGCAAATCCAAGTTGGCGTCCGATATTCCCCATGCATTGGTCTATTTCGTTTTTTGGGGCAGCGCTATGCATTGTTGCGATGTTGATGATCAACGCAGGGGCCGCACTTTTAGCTCTCATGGTGATTGTTTTTTTGTATCATTATTTCAAAAGAAAACAGATCCATTCTTCTTGGGAAGATATTCGCTATGGAATTTTAATGTTTTTTTCTCGATTTGCCCTTTATCACTTAGAGTGGCATCAAACATGTTCAAGATCTTGGAGACCGAATTTTCTTGTCTTTACCGGCAAGCCCTCAGAGGTTTCGAATGACTTATTGAGTTTTGCAGCAGCCATTACACAAACAAAAGGTTTTTTGACCATGGCAACCATTTTGCCAAAAGACCAAATATCCAAAGAGCGGCTGTTTGATTTGCAAAAAAATCTCCGTTGTTTGCTCAAAGAACATCATATTGAAGCGCTCGTGTGCTTAAATGAAGGAAAAAGTGTTTCCTCCGGGATGAAACAGGTCATCTTACATTATGGGCTTGGACCTTTGACACCCGATACAATTGTCTGGGGTGGAATTTCTACTGCCGAAGAGAGTCTTATCCATTACTTAGAAGTCATAAAACTCGCGCATGAAGAAGGCCGCAACGTGGTTATCATCAATGATGAGCCGCAAAAATTCGCCCTCACAAAGCTGACGCCTCAGCAAGTCAATGGGGAGATCCATGTATGGTGGGATGAATCATCATTCAAAAATACCGAATTGATGCTTGTCTTATCTTATATGTTAAGAAAAAAATCAATTTTTGGAGAAACCAATATCACTTTGTTAGGTGTTGCTGAAAATGAACTTGATCGTTTAAATAAAATGGAAATTTTTCAAGATTTAATCAAAAGAAATCGATTTAAAATTAAGATTCAAGTCTTAGTTTCAACTCACGGTTCTTTTTTTAATTTGGTCAAACAATATTCGGCTAATGCTGCGATGATTTTTTTAAGCTTAAGACCTCCTAAAACGGAAGAATCCTTAGAGGACTATGCTGTCTATTTTAAAAATCTGCCAATTAAAAGCGCGGCCTTCCCCCCTGTAGCTTTGGTGATGTGCGCATCCCAAACTAATTTACAAGAGGTTGTACAAATTAATAACTGTGGTGGTCTAATTTAACTTTGCCGCGGAAAATAATGTAGACCGCGAGGGTATAGGCGATTACAAGCGGCATTCCGATGATCGCGATGAAAAAGAGAATTTCTAATGTCAATTTAGAAGATGCAGAATTATAAACCGTTAAACTTAAAATATCGGGTTGATGGATGTCTCGCACAACAATTGGATAGGTGCCCATAGCATAGAGCGATAGCAAGCATATCATATTAATACAGGAAGAAATAAACGCGCGCACATCCC
The DNA here is from genome assembly GCA_025451995.1 of Parachlamydiaceae bacterium. Lineage (GTDB taxonomy): Bacteria > Chlamydiota > Chlamydiia > Chlamydiales > Parachlamydiaceae > JANWJE01. Next base: position 8,124 of record JANWJE010000105.1, read on the forward strand.
TACCCCTAGAAATTTCCCGGGGAATATTTGCAACAATCAAAATATTGATCACTCCAATCAAAAATAAAAGAGGCCGATCATGAAACACTTTGATCATATGGGGCATGTAGATCAGTGTTGCCATTGTGGTAATGGCATAATTAATAATAAAAAAAATGATACAGGGAGTTGTCCAGGCCCTCATCTTGTCATGCAACTCCCCTTCAGTCTTCATTAAAATATAGATGGATCCATGCATAGCAAATAAAGAAACTGTAAAAAGTCCCACCAAAAGCGCATACGGATTTAAGATCATTTCAATTGTGCCAATAAATTCTTTGCTTTCGTTCAGGGAAATTCCTCGGATCAAATTTCCCAATGCGATTCCCAAAACTAAAGAGATGATGAAGCTTCCGGAAAAAAAAGCTAAATCCCAGCATGTACGCCACCATTGCATTTTTTTTTTGCTTCTAAATTCAATAGCCACTGCTCTCAATATTAGCCCAAAAAGAAGGAGCATCACGGGCATATAAAAGGCAGAAAGTATCGTCGCATAAATATCGGGAAATCCCGCAAACAGAGCTCCTCCTGCTGTCACAAGCCATACCTCATTGCCGTCCCATACTGGTCCGATTGCATTGAGCATGGTGCGGCGTTCAATGTCTTTTTTGGCAAATAAATGGAGCATGCCCACACCCAAATCAAATCCATCCAACACAGCATAACCAATCAGTAAGATGACAAAAATAGTAAACCAGCCAAATTCTAAATCAGAGAGTGGAATCATGCGTTTCCTCCACTAAATGCTGCAGCCCATGATACGGGGAAGATTGATCCCCCTTTTCTTCTTCCGGCCCCAATTGTATCTTTTCATTGAGGAGGTAAATAAACAAAAAGAATAAAATCACATAGACCGCCAAGAACATGATGATAGATGCTAAAATTTGATTGGCCGTCACCGCCTTTGAAAGGCCATCGGACATGCGAAGCAATCCATAGACGATCCAAGGATATCTCCCATTTTCTGCACAATACCATCCTGTTTGATTGGCAATTTGGGGAAAAATGACAGAGCAAACCATTCCTTTTAAAAGAATGCGATGATTCATCATCGATTTGCCAAGCCACAATCCGATGATTGAAAGAAGAAACATGATGGCCCAACAGTAAATCATCACTCGAAAAGTCGTAAATAAAACCGGAACGTTGGGCCAGTCTTTTTTTGGAATCTGATCCAAACCTTTGACTTCAGCATCTGTCGAACCAAAAGAGACATAGCTCAATAATTTAGGAATTTGAATGGCGTAATCGATCGTTTCTTCTTTAGAATTGACAAGTCCAAATAAAGTTAATGGGACTTGGCTTTTGGTTGTATAAGCCGCTTCAAAAGCTGCTAATTTGGAGGGCTGATACTTTGCGACAATCTTCCCGCTTAAATCTCCTAAAACAAGCTGCATAACGCATGAGACAAAAGCCACAATAAAAGCTATTTTGAGCGAACTTTGCGCAAAATCAACATGCCTTTTTCTCAATAGATAAAAAGCTGAAATGCTAATGACCAAAAAAGCTCCCGCTAACCAGCACCCCACCCAAACATGAGAAATACGGATAATAGATGATGGGTTTAAAGCCATCGCCCAAAAACTAGTAATCTCCGCTCTTGCATTTAGCCCCTCTCCAACGATATGAAAGCCGGTCGGTGTCTGCATCCACGAATTTGCCACAACGATCCAAATGGCGCTAAAATGGGCCCCAAGACACACCATCCATGTAGAAAAAAGATGAAACCCTTTACTTACTCTGTTCCATCCAAACAAAACGACAGCCAAGAATCCGGACTCAAGAAAAAAAGCAAAGACCCCTTCTGCGGCCAGTGCACTTCCAAAGACGTCGCCGACATAGCGGGAATAGGTGGCCCAATTTGTCCCAAATTCAAACTCCATCACAATCCCGGTAGCCACTCCCATCGCAAAGGTAAGAGCAAAAATTTTGGTCCAAAATTGGGCTGCGCGGTAATAGGCAAGATTGTCTGTTTTGACATAGAGAGTTTCGACAATCACCATCATGAGACCAAGTCCAATGCTTAAAAGGGGAAAGATGTAATGAAACATGATAGTGATGGCAAACTGCAAGCGCGCTAAAAACAAAACATCCATAGTGAAATTCTTAAATATTTTAAAAGAAATTGTTATATACTGCTTCCAGCTGAATCTTGGACTTTTGGGCTGCTTCAAAGCCCCGGGGTTGAGAGATCGTAAGAGGCATAGTATTAATTCAATACAATGCCTC
>JANWJE010000106.1 GCA_025451995.1 Parachlamydiaceae bacterium
AAAGGGCACCAACACACGCAATCGATGGTCTTTTGTTCAATCATTATATCATTATATCGTTTCCATCGTTAATTTTTGCTTTAGAAGAAACTTTCATTAGGCAAAATTTTGAATCACGATGTGTATACAGCTAAATAAATTTCGGAGGAAGGGGTTGTTTTCCCCCTTCCGAGAAATTTATTTAGCTATAGAAAGTTTCTCTCCGAAGATGAGTTCAAAAATTGTACAAAGTCGAGGTAAACTTATCCCATAGTGCTTTTTTAAACCAATCTGGCATTTCGTTGGTTTTCATCTCCAATTCTTGTCCATTTGTAATTTCAGCAATATAAAGATGCTCAAACAAAGAATTATCGAAAACATAGGTTCGGTTTGTAAACTTGACTGCTTGAAAAAGTAATTCTAATGAACGGTAATAACGAGAAATAATTTTATCTTCCGGGACTGAATGACCGCCGAAGTTCACCCTATTTTGAACTCGCGAAACATTGATCGCTGGATCTTTTGTAGCAACATAATAAAGGTAAGTACGATAGTCATTTCTTTGCGCTTTTTGTAAAAATTCTACTTTGTCAAAAGAAGACATGACTGTTTCAAAAGTGAATGAATGACCTGAATGTAATAATTTGTGTCGCAAAAAATCAGATGCAACTGAAGCAAAATAGGCATTTACAGTGATTGCATGAAAAAATAATTTTCCATTGCTAAATGTTAACTTTTGAGATTCGTGCGAAAAACCTGCTTGTTGAAGAAAGGAGGAATTCGCAAAGAAACCGAGGATTTCTTCGGCGGTAGTGTCAACAAGATAATTTTCAAGATTTAGAAATGCTTTTTCTTGCATTTCTTTTTCGATTTCATCTGGATTAACGTATATCCCAATGAGAGATGGATCGATGGCTGCTTTAATGGTGCTTTTTCCCGATCCATTGGGTCCGGCAAACATCCTTACTCTTTTCGTTGTCTGTATTGTCATACAAGTTTTAACTTTTGACCGCTTTTAATCGGAGTGTTTGGAGCCAATGACTTTATGATTTTTTTGGATCCATCAGGACTTATTTCTACGAGTTTGTCTCCTTCAGCCTGTAGTACTTTATGGCCCGAGGCAAGAGACATCCAATAGGCTTGGGTCACAGCAGCTTGAGCAATTTCAGGAATGTGACTTTCCAGAAATTGCATGGTTTTTTCATCCATTTGACCCTCTTTATTTATACTTCTAATGATTCAAAATTTGGCATGTAGACCAAGCTAAAGTCTCGGGGCTGTATTATCGCAAAAGGATCAATATTAAATCAATATTGACCCTTTTGCAATTATGAAGCTATCCAGGTAAAATTTTCGTTGTAATTGTGTCTATTAGAAATAATAGGCTAAGCCAAGTTTAGCTCCTTTTCCTCTTAAACCATGTTTTTCTTTGGAGAGTGTGATGTTGTAGCCTACTCCAAAGGTTAGGGATAATTGTTTATTCAAACTGTAGTCCAAAGATAGGGCGTAATTTGGCCCGCATGAATGGCTTTTTTGAGAGACAATGGGTTTAATTTTAGTATGGGTGTGGCTCCATGCATATTGATACAATGCCATGATGGTCAATTGATCTGTGATAGGGTAGCAGATTTCCATTCCAATAAATGGGCTGCACGAGCGAAAACGCTCTTTTAAGTGATGCAGGCCGAGTTCTTCGAAGCTGACCCTCGTATGTAAATAGCACCAGGTTGCACCCACATTTGGAAGGATAAGGATTTTTTTCCAAGTGGGGATCATGTAACCAACTGCTAATGTTCCGGCTGTTAAACCGCCATGCCCTTTTCCCCAAAGAAAACTGGGCTTCAGGCATAATCCCTCATAGAGAAAAAAAGAGGCATCCCCTTTTACCCCTTTCATATGTAGAGTCTTAACAGTTTTTCCCGATTCTAGGATGTCGATATCCATGAGGGTTGCTCCGACATCGATTCTCCCCTTGATTGCACCCTCTAAGAAACAAATCATTAATAGACTAGAAAAAAAACATAGATGAAAGGTTTTTTTTAACATAATTTCTCCTTTTCTCAAACAATGTGAACTTTGAAAGAGATCTACTTTAATCAAAAAAACATTTTAAGTCTTATTTTTTTATGGAGTTTACTTCTTTTCTTATCTTTGATATCTTTTCATTCTTTTTATTCTGGAGATAGAAAATGAAAATATTTGATGATCAATTCATTGTTATCACCGGCGGGGCTGGATTTATTGGATCGGGGGTGATTCGGTATCTTAATGATAAGGGGTTTACAAATTTAATTGTCGTCGATGAATTAGATCATACAGAAAAATGGAAGAATTTAGTTGGTAAAAAATTTGTTGATTTTATAAATAAATCGCAATTATTTAGTTGGTTAATTGGTAAAGAATCCCTTATTGAGGCTTTTATCCATCTTGGAGCCTGTTCGGATACAATGGAAACGGATGGCAATTTTCTTTTAGAAAATAATTACCGCTACAGCGTTCGACTTGCCGAGTATGCGTTAAAAAATAAACAACGGTTTATTTACGCTTCTTCTGCAGCCACTTATGGGGATGGAGTGGAAGGATTTATAGATGATGAAGAGTCTATTTATCATTTAAAACCTTTAAATATGTATGGATTTTCTAAGCAATTGTTCGATGAATGGGCTTTACAAGAGGGAGTGTTAGACAAAATTGTCGGTCTTAAATATTTTAATGTGTTTGGCCCTAATGAAGCGCACAAGGGAAAAATGGCTTCAGCTATTACTCGCATGGTTCCACACATTCTGAAAGGTGAGACAGTTAAGTTGTTTAAATCCACAGATCCTAAACAATTTGCAGACGGGGAACAAAAAAGGGATTTTCTTTACGTAAAAGATGCCGTGAGAATGACGTGTGCTTTTCTCACGAATGATGCAACGGGAATTTATAATATTGGAAGCGGGATAGCGTCTACTTGGAATGAACTGGCATCTGCCGTATTTAATGCGTTAGATCGCCCGATAGAGATTGAATATATTGATATGCCTAAAGAGCTAGTGAATAAGTATCAAAATTACAGTAGAGCAGAAATGGATAAAGCGAATAAAGTTTTAAAAGAGGAAGCTTATAGCCTTTCATTAAACGATGCGGTTTCTGATTACGTTAAAAATTATTTAGTGCCAGATAAAAAATGGTAAAATTAGCAAATATATTAAGCCGATTGAATCCCTCGAAGATTATGATCATCGGGGATATGTTCCTGGATATGTATACAATCGGAAAAGCCAAACGGATTTCACCCGAGGCACCCGTTGCTGTCGTCAGTGTACAAAAAGAGGACTATCGCCCCGGGGGTGCCGGAAACGTCGTGGTTAATTTATTATCTCTTGGCGCCAATGTTTATCCGGTTGGCCGACTTGGAAAGGATTGGGCAGGGCAAAAATTTTTAGAATCTTTTCGTTCTGAATCCATCAACTGCGAGATGCTATTCATTGAAGATGGATATTCCACACCGATAAAAAACAGAATAATTGCTGATAATCAACAAATTGTGCGGATCGATAATGAACACATTGTCCCATTAAATGAACAACTCGAACAAACAATCATCGACAACTTATCTCGATGTCTTGAGGATATGGATGTCGTTGCAATTTCAGATTACGGCAAAGGATTTTTAACTCCTTTTCTTCTTCAGACAATCATTCAAGAAGCTAAAAGAAAAAAAATTCCCATCATCACCGATCCTAAAGGAAATGACTTTAAGAAATACTCCGGGACAACAATTATTAAACCAAACTTAACAGAGCTTTATAGCGCGGCAAATGCCTCTTCAAATGCTTCAATAGATCATGTCGCTGCAACGGTTTTAGGGCAATGCGATGCCGAATTGCTGATGGTCACACGTTCAGAATCTGGGATTTCATTATTTCATAAGAAAGGAACCCGTTCAGATTTTCCCGTCCATGTCAAGGAAGTAAAAGATGTGACAGGAGCTGGAGATACAGTCCTCGCAATGCTTGCTCATTCGATAGCAAATCAAGTGTCTTATGAGGAAGCAGCCCATCTTTGCAATGTGGCGGCAGGGATTGCTATCGAGCATATCGGTTGCAAAAGAGTGAGTCTTTCGGATCTCGCTCACCGCCTCTTCGACCAAAATATGACGGGAAAAATTTTTGACGAAGAACATCTTTTTGTTTTAAAGGAAATATTAAAATTGAAAGCTTACACCCTTCTTCTTCTCGATGAAATCGATTTCATTAGTCCCAAACTCTTTCAAGTGATCAAAGAGATCGCAAAAGAGGATTCTGCCCTGCTCGTTTATGCTGCGGATATGGATTTAACGATGATTGAAATGTTAGCTTCCCTGAAAGACATTCATTTTATCATTCACCATCTTGACAGTTTAAAAATTCTTTGCCAAAGTTCAATCCCTGAGAAGGTCTATCATTATGACCCTAGGGGAGGAAAATTCCATGAATGTGAATCTTGGTTTTCAATGGGAGCGTCAACCTCAAGCAGAACAATTCATTCTTGAGATTCTTCAATGTGCAATTGAAGAAAGCCCAAGGATTGCAACTCTTTCAGATGATTTATATCATCAAACAAATACCCGATTATTTGACTGGTTAGACTATGTCGAAATTCCAAATTCTAAAAAAAATATTGAAGAATTAACCAAGACCGGTTTTGTCGAATGGCAACATGGATTGTATTTTCACCCCGGGGCTCAGCTTCCACGCGTTTTATTATCCCCTGCTCAAAAGAAGGTTGGGGTAGGAATCTCTGTGGATTCTATCGCTTCGTTCTTAATGGTAAGAGGAGAAAACCGTTTAATCATGGGGTCAGAATTTGGAAATATAAGAACATGCAATTTTTCAATAGAAAACGATGCCTCTTTAACCCTCATCGAACGAAAAGGGGCTCATTCCATTCAACCCACATGTGAAGATGAATCGACGATTTACGGCTATAGGCACGCGTTAGAGCAATGGTTGATTCGACCAAGAACATCTATAGATGAAGATCAAGAGATGATTCAAACACTCGATCTCGCAAAGAAGCTCGTTGATACCATTGGCAGAGATCGAACTGCCTGGACTGTCTTAGAAGGGGAGAGGCAATATTGGCAAGCGCGCAACACTGCCGGACAGATCCAAAAAAATCGTCAAGACCGCTTGGGGATGGGGTGGGCCAACCATGATCACCATACATTTCGCTCTTCTCGCCGTCATTTTAAGCAACTTGTCGAGCTTTTCCAATTGCTCGGATTTCATTGCAGGGAAAAATTTTATGCAGGGGATGAAGCCGGTTGGGGAGCACAAGTGATGGAAAACCCCGAATGCAGGCTTGTCTTATTTTTAGACGTAGATCTGGCACCTCATGAAATTGTCCAAGATTTTTCAAAAGAAACACTTCCGGAACTTAATAAATTGGGAACAGTGGGCCTTTGGTGTGCTTTGCATGGCGATTCCATTTTAAAAGGAGGCATGCATCATTTAGAAGCTCAGTTTATGTTTGATGAACTTAAAGAAGGCTTATCAGACCTCGGAATAAAAATGATGCATCCCTTTAGTTCCTTTCCCTATTTAAAGCAGGCTTTCACAGTCGGTGAGCAATGGCCCGTCGCACCGCAAAGAATTAAAACACTCTTAGAGAAAGGAAGGATTACTCCCGAGCAAGGAGAGCATTTTCTTGCACAGGGTGCGATTGGAAGTCATTTAGAAAATCTACAAAGGCGTGAAGGATACAAAGGGTTTAACCAAAAAAATGTCAGTATCATCATCAAAGAAACCGACCCGCGGCATTTTTCTTAGCCGATGAATGGACCCCCGGACCCGGCGACACCCGCCCGCTTATTTTGACTTTGACGAAGAAGGACGTTTAAATCCTTGTCTCCTAAAGGTTGACACCCTAATTCTTGGGCTTTTAAAGAAAACTCCCTTATCTTTTGCGCAAATTCTTTCGCCGGCAATTGCGTCTCTTTATTCCATTGGCCTCCAATGACTTGATAGATCTCATTTTTAAGGTCTACATGTTTAGGATTATGCATGTCAAGAAAGCCCGGAAGATCGATTAAATCTTTTGTTGTGAGTGCTAACGCAATAAGATCTTTATCGACAGTGTTGTTTTTGGAATCCCTATTGTCTTTCATGTAGTGGAGCGTTCCCCCTTTACTTTTTTCTCCAATTTTTGTTGTGGCGCCAAAATCACTTAGAAGGCCTGTAGACTCATCTAGAGATACCAATATATTTTCCGGTTTTATGTCGGAATGGATGAATCCTTTGGCATGCATTGCTGCAAGACCTTCAGAAGCATCGGCAAGAAATTTCAATAGTTTTGAAAAATCCATTTCTTTGGTCAGCATTTTATCTAAACTGCTTTGAGCCAGCTCTACAACCCCAATAATTTCTCCTTGAGTTGAGACTATCGGTTCTGAAACGATATACTGTACAATGTAGGGCGAGTCTTTGAAGTTGGCGACTAAATCAATTTCATTTTGTAAATAGTTATATTCATTTTCTAAAATTAGACGTATGTTTTCCTTATTCATTTGATTGATCAGCTCAAAGCATTTACCTAACAAAGTCATAAAAAAGGGGGGGCGCTCCATTGAAGCTAAAGAAATTCTAAAAGCAACAGAGATGTTTTTATATTCATTTAAGTCGTTGGTAATACGCACGTCACCTAATCGTGCTTTAAACTCTCCTCCGCATCCAAGTGGCTTGCCCATATTAAATCCTAGGATGCAATTCATTCTAACCGAATTGATCCGATTAGTGATCCAATTAGTATTGGTTGTCGTTAAGGTTCTTGCGTGTGAAAATGAATGAATGCCTTTAGCAAATTGCATGAAGTGTGGTAATGATTTTGGGATCATTATTCGACTCCTTTTAATTTTATAAAAAATCAGAAATTATTTATAAAAAATTAGTTCTACACTACTAATTGTAATAATAAATTATTAAATTAAATTTTTTATAAAGTTTCTGTTTGATTTGGGTTATGAAGCTATCCAAGTAAAATAGACTTCTTTCGAAAGAAGTCTAATTTTACTTGGATAGTTTCATATATTCCCTGCCAGGAATCCGGTGGCTATCCCTGCTCGGATGGATTGAATCATGCGCAATGATTCTTGCAAGTTGGTATCTCCCAACGGTTTGAATCCAATTTTTTGAGCTTTTTCATGAAACCTTCTCATTTGATGTGTAAACTCATTTGCTGGAATTTGGGTCTCTTGATTCAATTGACCTTCAATGAATTGATTGATCTCATTTTTAAAAGCCAGATGGGTGGTATTAGAGCTATCTATGAAACCGGAAAGATTGATGATATCTTTTGTTGTGAGTGCTAATGCATAGAGGTCTTTATCTTTTGTATTGAATTCTTGATCTGTATTATTTCTCCAGTAGTGGAGCGTTCCCCCTTTGCTTTTTTCTCCAATTTTTGTTGTCATTCCAAAATCACCCAAAAGCCCTGTAGATCCATCGAGAGAAATAAATAAATTCTCCGGTTTGATATCAGAATGGATGTAGCCCTTTTCATGGAGGGCTGCTACACCTTCGGAAGCATCAGCAATAAATTTTAATAGTTTTGAAAAATCCATCTCTTGTGTGAGCATTTTTTCAAAACTGCCTTGGCATACCTCAATAATTCCTCTCACCTGTCTTCCGGTTGTAATCAATGGTTCGGAAACCACATATTTGACAATGTATGGGCAGTTGTCTAATTCAGAGGTTAAAGCGATTTGATTTTTAAAGTGATTGTACTCATTTTCTACAACTAACCGGATTGCCTCTTTGTTGATTTGATCGATCGACTTAAAGCATTTACCAATCAGGCTCATAATAAAGGGGGGGCGCTGCAAAGAAGCTAGGGAAATTCTAAATGCCACCTCTTTTTTTTTATATTCATTTAACTCATTGGTCACAGTCATTGACCCTTTGTAAACTCTAGCCTCGCGGCCTCCTCCAAGAAGCCTTTGTGTTTCAAATTCTCGGACATGATGCATGGGGATTAAAATAGCATGATCCATTTTGGTAGCTATGGGATTCAGTTGTTCAGGTAATACCGTCAATAATCTCACGTTCATGTTTGGCTTTGCTATTCGACCTGCACATGACACCAAAGGGGGTACAATTTTGGATAATCTATTGATATTAAACATTGCTTAACCTTTTAAAATTATTTATTTAATAAATTCAAATTAAAAAAATAATGTAATTTTATTATATTTATCTAAATAAAATTAGTAGTTAAATAATTTATTAATTTTTGATTAATAGACCTCTTTCAAAACTCGCTTTGCTTGAGAAAAAGATTCTTTTTATCAAGCAAATGGAGTTTCGAAAGAAGTCTACAATGAGGTGATCAGGAGAGTAATATTATCGATTGATCCTTTTTGGTATGCTGATTGCACCAAGGTCTCTGCGATCACTCGCTTGCATTTTCCCTGTTGATTGAGGCGGGTATAAAGAGCAGCGGCATCTTCAGAGGAGAGGGAATCCCATAGACCATCTGAAGCTTGTGCAAGAATTGCACCTTTTAGATCTGGGTCCGTCAAATCCAATTTTGTAATAGCGGGGCGGGCGCTTACGGACCCGTTTAGGTTGTGATCCCCAAGAGCTCCACCTACAGCTAATTGGCCATTGATTCGAGGAACATCATAAAGGCTATAGACGACGGTGCCTAACCGTTCGTCGACGCGTAATTTATAGCGCAAAAGTCCAGCTTTTGCGTCTTCGCTTAAGTGTTGGACTGAACCATTTTTTTTTACAACTGCCGCACGACTATCCCCAACATTCGCAATCCATACAGTTTGATCGATTTTTAAGGCAATGTTAGCTGTTGTTCCGGCTTCCCAATTGAATTTTCCCTCAGGGTATCGGCTTGGATTAAAGTTTTGGCTCAAGTCAACCAAAGCGAGGGTAAGGGCATTCCACATCCCGAGATCAGAAAGCCCTGTCTGATTATTTGCTTCAATGTGTTTGATCAAATATTCGGTTAATTTTTCTCCGGCAAAAAAGGCGCATTCATCTCCACCATGGCCATCAAAAACGGCGGTGACAACCGCTGTTTTCTTTTCTTTGCCGGCTCTAAAGAGAAATCGATCGACTAGGTGAGCGTCCTCCATTGAGCTTTTTCTTCCCTTTGCCGCGACAATAACAGACTCACCTTCCGGACATTCTTTGATTTGTACGGGAGTCATTTTTTTGCTTTCACCGAATAGATGGTTCAATATTTTTAGAAAAACACTTTGAGTTTTGGAGTTTTTAAGATGTTCTTGTTGAACTTTAGCTCTTTCTAATTCTTCTTTTAAAGATTCTTGGACTTTTTGTGGGCAAGTGAGCGTTTTTGTCTCTAGTTGTCTAATGACTTTAGGGAATTGGTTCCATGGATAAGCCGGATGTGAAGGGATGCTGCTAAACGGTCGCGATAATGAGGCTGCTATGTGAATCAGTGAGTTTTTAGAAGATGGGGTCAAAAAGTTTGGTTTTAATAATGAATGGTACAAATTCGATCTTAAAAGAGAAGGGATCACTTTATGCCTCGTTTATTTTTAATCAAGATATGTATTTTATATTAAATGTAAATCAAAAGCAATATGTTCTTTATTAAATAATTACAATTAATTAATCAAACTCTTTAATTCGACTTTATACCGAAACAATTTCAAAATTTGGTTTTTGAGCTGCGCGAAAGCCAAAGTTTGAAGTTGTTTCGGTATATACACAAAAAAGTTCAAAAATTTGATAAAAACCATGATAAAAGCAAGGGTTTGCCG